>NZ_JBEZVJ010000010.1:0-210613 GCF_040636935.1 Streptomyces sp. NPDC032940
GGGTTGCGTCCGGACCGTCGCTAGTTCATGGGCGTACTCATCGCGTACTCATCGAGTGCTCATCGCAATCTCGACCTGCTTTCGACTCGCGGGCCCCGGCCGGGGCCCGTGCCGTTGCGCGGTCCCGAACGGGAGTGGAAGGCTGGGAGAAGGCACCGGCTCGGGGAAGGCCCGGCAACCGCGTGGTGCGGCGACGGGCGACGCCTGTGCCCCGTGCAGCGGCGGCCCGCCGCGGTCCACGGTGAGAAGGGGACGGCCCCCACCCCCTGGAGGTACCCGTGAACAGCGCCGACGGATGGGGAGATGACGTCTACCAGCCCGACGGATCCGAGCAGAGGGAGGACACCGGGCTGCTCGACGGTGAGGACACCCTCGAGTACGACGGTGTCGACGATCCCCTCGACCGGGGCTGGTCCCCGCCCGAGCGCCCCTGGGCGGTCGAGCACACCGGTGTGACGGCCGCCGAACGCCACCGGGGCGAGACGCTGGACCAGCGGCTCGCCGAGGAGCAGCCGGATCCCCCCACGCCCGACGGCGACGGCCTGGGCGACTCCCAGGGCACCGACGGCGAGCTGCTGGACGACGAGGTGGGTGCGGAGCGCTCCGGCCGGCTCGTGGCCCCGGACGAGGGAACACACGAGGACGAGGAGCCGGCCCTGGTCGCCAGGGACGTGGGCATCGACGGGGCCGCGGCGTCCGCGGAGGAGGCCGCGATGCACGTCGTCGACGAGGACTCCCTGCCCGGCTGACACCACCCGCCGCGGCGTTCCCCTGCCCCCGCCGCACCGATCCCCGCCGTACGAGGAGCAGCCATGCAGCAGGACAAGCACCCCGACTACCGGCCCGTCGTCTTCCGCGATCGTGCCGCCGGATACGCCTTCCTCACCCGGTCCACCGCGACCAGCGAGGAGACCATCGCGTGGGACGACGGGGAGACCTACCCGGTGGTGGACGTGGAGATCTCCTCGGAGAGCCACCCCTTCTACACGGGCAAGGCCCGGACGGTGGACTCCGAGGGACGCGTGGCCCGCTTCGAGCGGCGCTACGGGAGCGGCGAGGGGCAGGACGGCAGCCGCGGGGCCGGCTGACGGGCCGGGGCGCTCCTCCCGGGGGCGTACGGCCGCGTGGCGTGGGCCCGGCGGGCGCCTCGGACGAAGCCTCAGATGAAGTTGAGCGCCGCCGCGCAGCCCACTCCGCCGAGCACCATGAAGGCCGGCATCAGCACCTTCAGCTCCACCCAGCTGCCCGCCCGGAACCGCATGGCCTTCGGCGGACCGATGGGGTACCAGCGCTTGCGGCCCACCGGTATGGGCCACAGGATCGGGCAGCCCGAGACGGTCAGCGCGTCCCCGATGTCGTGCACCAGCGCGCCCAGCACGATCGGCAGTCCCAGCCACAGGTACTCCTGGCCGGGCGCGGTGAACAGCCAGTCCGCGCCGCCGTCCGTCTTGTCCAGGGTCCCGGCGAGGATCCACGCGCTCGTCGCGGCGAGCAGCCAGACCAGCACATCGGCGCTGGAGCCGCGGGTCGCCCGCCACAGCAGGCCCTCGATGGCCAGCACCATGTGCACGAAGAGGATCCCGAGCACCGCCCAGCGGCCGCCCGTGATGGCCAGGGCGGAGGTGCCCGCGCCGATCAGGACGGCCCACAGCCAGGTGTGCGTGAGCGTGCGGTGCCCGCCGGAACGGCGCGGGTCGCCCCGCATCTTCGTGGCCTTGTAGACGGCGTACGACAGCTTGTCGACGATCTCGCACAGCCACCGGGAGAGCGGACCGAAGGCCCGCGAGATGGTGGCCGCCTTGTGGTCGAGGTCCGGGGCGAGGGCGGCGCCCGCGCAGATCAGGGCGCCGACGAGCAGCACCGGCCAGGGCATCGGGTGTCCGGCCGCGGCGGTGGCCGCGCCGACTCCGAGCCAGGCCGCGGCGCCCGAGAGTGAGTGTGCTGGTCCCATCATCGCCGTTGCCCGCCCCATTCCTCGTGTGCCGCTGTCCAGTTGTCCGGATCCGCTTCCGGGCCCGCTGATGCGCCGTCGGCGACCCAGCGTAGCGGTCGTGATCTTCGTTCTGGCATCCGATTCCCCCATCGCGGCCCGGGCCAGGCAAGATGGGGGCGTGACCCTCATCGACCAGCTCCCGCCGACCGCCGATCCCGATGCCCTGTACGAAGCCTTCGAGTCGTGGGCCCAGGAGCGCGGTCTCACGCTCTACCCCCATCAGGAGGAGGCGCTGATCGAGGTGGTCTCCGGCGCCAACGTGATCGTGTCGACGCCCACCGGCTCCGGCAAGAGCATGATCGCGGCGGGCGCTCACTTCGCCGCGCTGGCCCGGGACGAGGTCACCTTCTACACGGCTCCGATCAAGGCGCTGGTGTCGGAGAAGTTCTTCGAGCTGTGCAAGCTGTTCGGCACGGAGAACGTCGGCATGCTCACCGGCGACGCCTCGGTGAACGCCGACGCCCCGGTCATCTGCTGCACCGCCGAGGTGCTGGCCTCGATCGCGCTGCGCGACGGCAAGCACGCGGACATCGGCCAGGTCGTCATGGACGAGTTCCACTTCTATGCGGAGCCGGACCGCGGCTGGGCCTGGCAGATCCCGCTGCTGGAGCTGCCGCAGGCCCAGTTCGTCCTGATGTCGGCCACGCTCGGCGACGTCTCGTTCTTCGAGAAGGACCTCGCGCGCCGCACCGGCCGCCCCACGGCCGTGGTCCGTTCGGCCACCCGCCCGGTGCCGCTGTCCTACGAGTACCGCTACACGCCGCTCACCGAGACGCTGACCGACCTGCTCGACACCCGGCAGGCGCCCGTCTACATCGTGCACTTCACGCAGGCGCAGGCCGTGGAGCGGGCGCAGGCGCTGATGAGCATCAACATGTGCACGCGCGAGGAGAAGGAGAAGATCGCCGAGCTGATCGGCAGCTTCCGCTTCACCACGAAGTTCGGCCGCAACCTGTCCCGTTACGTCCGGCACGGCATCGGCGTGCACCACGCCGGCATGCTGCCCAAGTACCGGCGGCTGGTGGAGAAGCTGGCCCAGGCCGGTCTGCTGAAGGTGATCTGCGGGACCGACACGCTCGGCGTGGGCGTCAACGTGCCGATCCGCACGGTGCTGTTCACGGCGCTGACCAAGTACGACGGCACCCGGGTGCGTACGCTGCGGGCCCGGGAGTTCCACCAGATCGCCGGCCGGGCCGGGCGCGCGGGATTCGACACCGAGGGCTTCGTCGTCGCCCAGGCGCCCGAGCACGTCATCGAGAACGAGAAGGCGCTCGCCAAGGCCGGTGACGATCCGAAGAAGCGGCGCAAGGTGGTCCGCAAGAAAGCGCCCGAGGGCTTCGTGGCCTGGTCGGAGAGCACGTTCGAGAAGCTCATCGCCTCCGAGCCGGAGCCGCTGACCTCCCGCTTCCGGGTCACGCACACCATGCTGCTGTCGGTGATCGCCCGGCCCGGCGACGCCTTCGCGGCGATGCGGCACCTGCTGGAGGACAACCACGAGCCGCGCAGGCAGCAGCTGCGGCACATCCGACGGGCGATCGCCATCTACCGTTCGCTGCTGGACGGCGGCATCGTCGAGAAGCTCGACCAGCCCGACGCCGAGGGCCGCATCGTCCGCCTCACCGTGGACCTCCAGCAGGACTTCGCGCTGAACCAGCCGCTGTCCACCTTCGCGCTGGCCGCGTTCGAGCTGCTGGATCCCGAGTCGCCGTCGTACGCGCTGGACATGGTGTCCGTGGTGGAGTCCACGCTGGACGATCCGCGGCAGATCCTCGCCGCCCAGCAGAACAAGGCGCGCGGCGAGGCCGTGGCCGCGATGAAGGCGGACGGCGTCGAGTACGAGGAGCGCATGGAGCGCCTCCAGGACATCACGTACCCGAAGCCGCTGGAGGAGCTGCTCTTCCACGCGTACGACACGTACCGCAGGAGCCACCCGTGGGTCGGTGACCACCCGCTGTCGCCGAAGTCGGTCATCCGGGACATGTACGAGCGGGCGCTGACCTTCACGGAGCTGGTCTCCCACTACGAGCTGGCCCGCACCGAGGGCATCGTGCTGCGCTACCTCGCCAGCGCGTACAAGGCCCTCGACCACACCGTCCCCGACGACCTGAAGTCCGAGGACCTCCAGGACCTGATCGAGTGGCTCGGCGAGATGGTGCGCCAGGTCGACTCCAGCCTGCTGGACGAGTGGGAGCAGCTCGCCAACCCCGAGGTGATGACCGCCGAGGAGGCCCAGGAGAAGGCCGACCAGGTACGGCCGGTCACTGCCAACGCGCGCGCCTTCCGCGTCCTCGTCCGCAACGCCATGTTCCGCCGGGTCGAGCTCGCCGCCCTGGACCAGGTGGAGGAACTGGGCGAGATGGACGCCGACGCCGGCTGGGACGCCGACGCGTGGGGCGAGGCCATGGACAGGTACTGGGACGAGTACGACGACCTCGGCACCGGTCCCGACGCCCGCGGCCCCAGGCTGCTGGTGATCGAGGAGGAGCCGAGGAACGGTCTGTGGCGTGTGCGGCAGATCTTCGACGACCCGAACGACGACCACGACTGGGGCATCAGCGCCGAGGTCGATCTCGCGGCCTCGGACGCCGAGGGCCGGGCGGTCGTCCGGGTCACCGATGTCGGCCAGCTGTGAGCACAGGAGAGTTCCACCGATGACGAACCCGGCAGAGAGCCTCGTCGACCTGCTCGACCTGGAGCAGATCGAGGTCAACATCTTCCGTGGCCGCAGCCCCGAGGAGTCGCTGCAGCGGGTCTTCGGCGGCCAGGTGGCCGGCCAGGCGCTGGTCGCCGCCGGGCGCACCACGGAGGGCGACCGCCCGGTGCACTCGCTGCACGCGTACTTCCTGCGTCCAGGGCGTCCGGGCGTGCCGATCGTGTACCAGGTCGAACGGGACCGGGACGGAAGGTCGTTCACGACCCGCCGGGTCACCGCCGTGCAGCAGGGCCGCACGATTTTCACGCTCACCGCCTCCTTCCACAAGCCTGAGCAGGGGAGTTTCGAGCACCAGCTGCCGCCGGCCCGCAAGGTCCCGGACCCCGAGTCGCTGCCGACACTGCCGGACGAGCTCCGGGAGCATCTGGGCGCATTGCCGGAGCAGTTGGAGCGGATGGCCCGCCGTCAGCCCTTCGACATCCGCTATGTCGACCGGCTGCGCTGGAACGCCGACGAGGTCGCGGGCGCGGAGCCGCGCAGCGCCGTGTGGATGCGCGCGGTCGGCCCGCTCGGCGACGACCCGCTCGTGCACACCTGCGCGCTGACCTACGCCAGCGACATGACCCTCCTGGACGCCGTGCGCATCCCGGTGGAACCGCTGTGGGGGCCGCGGGGCTTCGACATGGCCTCGCTGGACCACGCCATGTGGTTCCACCGGCCGTTCCGTGCCGACGAGTGGTTCCTGTACGACCAGGAGTCCCCGATCGCGACCGGCGGGCGGGGACTGGCCCGCGGGCGGATCTACGACGTGGAGGGGCGCCTGCTCGTGTCCGTAGTCCAGGAAGGACTGTTCCGGTCCCTGTAGATCACGAGTCCCCCGTGCGTCACGAGCCTCTGCGCCGGAGCCGACTGAGCAGGCCGCGGATCCGTCCGGAGTCCTCGGCGCGGGGCCGCGCCGGGAAGGGTGCCGGCACCGCGCCGAGCCTGCGTGCGTCGCGCACCTCGTGCGCCAGGTCGGCCCGGAGCTTGCCGATCTCGTCCGGCTCGGCCGCCGTCATGAGCTCCTCGGCGATCCGCGCGGCCGGGGAACCCGGTGAGCCGTGGACCGGGCGGTCCGGGCGCAGCCGGCTCAGCCGGGAGCGCTCGTAGGGGTCCTTGACGATCTCGGAGACGTCGGCCGGGTCGAGCAGCGAGGCCACGGCGGCGGCCCGGGCCCACGGGTCGTCCGTCCGGCGCAGCTGACACTCGAGGTACCGGCCCCGCCAGTTGCGGGGGCGCAGGTCCAGCCCTTCCGCGAGCTGGTCGCGCAGGCCCTGCGGGGTGCGCCCGCTCAGCAGCGCCGTGTTCCCCTCGTCGGCCGTGAACTTCCGTAGGTCGTCGGCGAGATACCGCCAGACGACGGCCCGGTAGCGGTTGACGGAGAAGGTCGCCGGCACCAGCAGCCCCAGCCGGGCCAGGCGGGTGAACCGCGGCTTCGTCACCTTCAGGAGGGCCGCGCCGTCCGTCGTTCCCACCGTCCGGACGCACTCCCGCAGGGCATCGGGGAAGCCCGCCTCCGTACGGATCCGCCGGATCTCGTCGCGGGGCACGCGTCGTCCGCCTCCCCCTTCGTCGGGGACGGTGCGGATTCGTCCGAGCTGCACGGCGATGTCGAACTCGCTTCGCCTCAGTGCGAGTTCCCGTGCGGCCCGGCTCGGCGAGACCGCATTCTCCCTGGCAGTGGTGAGGTGTACCACGGTGGCCGTACGGTCGTGCGTGATGGTCTTCTCGGGCATGCTCGTCTCCCTCGTGGAGTGCGCCGGCCGGCTCTGTCCCCGGCCGCCCGACACAGAACCGTAGCGGCTGTCGCGCCACCCGGTCCGGGCCTGTGGACAACTCCACGCAGACCGTCAACGAGCTTCATAAGACCTGGTCAGAGCTCTATGGTCGGACTCTGGCCGGGCTGCCGGGCGTCGACGTCGAGGTGCTCGCCGACCCGGTTGACGAGCAGGGTCATCTCGTAGGCGATCTGCCCGATGTCGGACTCCGCCCCGCTGAGCACGCACAGACAGCTGCCGGAGCCCGCGGCCGTGACGAACAGCACCGCGTCGTCGAACTCGACCATCGTCTGCCGTACTCCGCCGGCTCCGAAGTGGCGGCCGGAGCCCTTGGCCAGGCTGTGCAGTCCGGACGAGACGGCGGCGAGGTGCTCGGCGTCCTCCCGGCGCAGCCCCGTGCTCGCGCCGGTCACCAGGCCGTCGTTGGACAGGACCAGCGCATGCCGTACGTGCTCCACCCGCTCGGTCAGGTCGTCCAGCAGCCAGCCGAGTCCCTGCTTCTGCCCCATGAGCCGCTCTCCCCGTGTTGTCCCCGTATGCCTCGTCTCCCCCTGCTCGGGGGATCTGCCCGCCAGCCTTCCCCACACCCGTGCCTCGGGCAAGGAGGATGGGTGCATGGCACAGAAGATGACCGATGACGAGTGGCGGGCGTTCGTCTCCGACGGCACCCGCACGGCGAAGCTCTGCACCGTCCGCAAGGACGGCAGTCCGCATGTGGCGCCGGTCTGGTTCCTGCTGGACGGCGACGACGTGGTGTTCAACACCGGCGAGAACACCGTGAAGGGGCGCAATCTCGCCCGGGACGGCAGGGTGGCCCTGTGCGTCGACGACGACCGGCCGCCCTTCGACTTCGTGGTGCTGCAGGGCCGCGCGAGGATCGTGGACGACCCCGGCGAACTGAGGCACTGGGCGGCACGGATCGGCGCCCGGTACATGGGCGAGGACCGTGCCGAGGAGTTCGGGGCCCGCAACGGCGTCCCGGGCGAACTCCTGGTCCGTGTCACCGTCGACAAGGTGATGGCGCAGAAGGCCGTGGCGGACTGACGCGGTGACGTCGTCGCGGTGCGGTGAGCCGGTCACCGCACCGAATCGAGCAGCCGGGCGGTGTGCATCCGCCCGGCGTACTCGACCAGCCGAATCAACACCTCCTTCCCCGAGTCGCGTTCCCGCGCGTCGCACAGCACCACGGGCGTTCCCGCGTCGAGGTCGAGGGCGCGCAGGACGTCGTCGGCGCCATGACGGCGGGCGCCCGCGAAGCAGTTGACGGCCACCACGAACGGGATGTGCCGGTGCTCGAAGTAGTCCACCGCCGGGAAGCAGTCCTCCAGGCGGCGGGTGTCCGCGAGGACGACCGCGCCCAGGGCGCCCTGGGCGAGTTCGTCCCACAGGAACCAGAAGCGGTCCTGGCCCGGCGTGCCGAAGAGGTAGAGGGAGAGCCCGGACCGGATGGTAATGCGTCCGAAGTCCATGGCGACGGTCGTGGTGACCTTCTCGTCGATGCCGCCGGTGTCGTCCACTCCTTGACCGGCCTCGCTGAGCAGTTCCTCCGTGCGCAGCGGTCTGATCTCGCTGACCGCGCCCACCAGGGTGGTCTTGCCGACGCCGAATCCTCCGGCGACCAGGATCTTCAGCGCCAGCGCGGTCGCATCGCCGCCGGTGTCGTCGGAGTGTACGTCGTGGGCGGGCGAGTCGTCGTGGGCGTTCTTCGCTGTCATGACTGCGGCCTCTTCTTCTCGGTCAGGGCGGCCTCTACAGGGCACGCAGCCCGTCGATGACCTCGCGCAGGATGCGCTCGTCGGGAAGGTGCGCGGGCGGTACGGGACGGCTGACGGTCACGGAGCCCAGTTCGACCAGGTCGCCGAGGAGCACCCGGACGACGCCCACGGGCAGGTCCGCGTCGGCCGCGAGCTCGGCGACCGACTGGGTCTCCGTGCGGCACAGCTCGATCAGGGCCCGGTGCTCGGGTCCGAGCGCGACGTGGTCGGTGGCGGGTGCGCCCGGGTCCAGGGTGACGAGGGCGATCAGGTCGAACGGCACTCCGCAGGGGCCCGGGTGGGTGCGGCCGCCCGTCATCGCGTAGGGACGGACGAGGGGCCCCGCATCGTTGTCGTACCACTGGCCGCCGGGCAGGTCCGGGACGCCGCGCGTCATGTCGTCGGTCATCTGTGCGGCCCGCCCTCACGCGTCATCCTGCGGCGGGCGGCCGGGCCGCCGCGCGGGGTGGCGTGTACAGGTGCTCGCCGACCCGTCTGACCAGCCGTGCCATCTCGTAGGCGACCAGGCCGATGTCCGCGGTGACGGCGGTCAGGACGGCGAGGCAGGAGCCGTCGCCCGCGGCGGCCACGAACAGGAAGGCGTCGTCCATCTCCACCATGGTCTGGCGCACGCCCCCGGCGCCGAAGTGCCGGCCCGCCCCCTTGGCGAGGCTGTGGAAACCGGAGGAGACGGCGGCCAGGTGTTCGGCGTCCTCGCGGCCGAGACCGGTCGAGGCGCCCACGGCGAGCCCGTCGTTCGACAGCACGACGGCGTGCCGCACCTCGCTCACGCGCACGACCATGTCGTCCAGCAGCCAGTCGAGTTCGCCGGTCCGCCGGTCGGGGGGCGTGCGGGGTTCCTGGATCATGCGGGGTCTCCTTCGCTGGTGTCGCGGGTGGTCGCCGCGCCGGGCGGGGCGCCGCGGCCGGGTTGCCTGCCACCGCCGCGCGTCCAGCCGTCGCGGTAGGCCGTCATGCGGTCGCGTACGCGTTCGGGGGTGCGCTCGTCCCCGTCCTGGTCGTGCACCGGGTCGGTCCTGGCGGGTTCCTCCGGTCGCCCGTTGCGCAGTTGGGGCGCGAGGCTGGCCTGGCGTACGCGGCGGGGGAGGCCGTCGGACTCCACGGCTCGCTCGGTGTGCCGGTCGGTGGGCCCGCCGGCGGACCGGCCGGTGTTCGGGTGCAGACGCAAGCTGGGGGCTCCTGTCGGCCGGCTGGTGGTGGTCTCCGCCGCGGGTACGGGCGCCACCAGCGCGGGTCGTTCGGCCGGTGCGGGGACGGGCTCCTGGCGCGGGATGCCGACGGGCACGCGGGCGTATCCGTGCTGTTCCGGATCTGCCGCCCTCTCTGCGGCTGTCCTGTCCGCCGCTTCCGGTGAACGTCGTGGCTGCGCATCCCTCGGTCGGGCGTCCCCGGGGGAACGCTCCGCCGCTCCGCCGTGCAGAAGAGCCGTGGGCAGGAGGACGACGGCGGTGGTGCCGCCGTAGGGCGAGGTCCTCAGATGGACCTTGATGCCGTGCCGGGACGCGAGCCGGCTGACCACGAACAGACCGAGCCGGTCGCTGTCGAACAGGTCGAGCGCCTCCGACTGGGCGATGCGGCGGT
This sequence comes from Streptomyces sp. NPDC032940, assembly GCF_040636935.1. Classification (NCBI taxonomy): domain Bacteria; kingdom Bacillati; phylum Actinomycetota; class Actinomycetes; order Kitasatosporales; family Streptomycetaceae; genus Streptomyces; species Streptomyces sp. NPDC032940. The sequence continues at coordinate 9,820 of NZ_JBEZVJ010000010.1, forward strand.
TGGCCTCCGCCAGGGCTTCCTGTCCCATGCCGAGCCCTCGGTCCTCCACCTCGAGCGCGTAGCCGTTGCCGACGGGCTCGCCGGTGACGCTCACCCGCGTGTGGGGCGGCGAGAACTGGGCGGCGTTCTCGATGAGTTCGGCGACGAGGTGGGTGAGGTCGGCCACGCCCGCGCCGACGACGGACGCGTCGGGCAGTTGCCGTACCTCCACGCGCGCGTAGTCCTCGACCTCCGAGACCGCCGCACGGACGACGTCGGTCAGCGGGACCGGCATGCGCCAGGCGCGTCCGGGGGCCGCCCCGGAGAGGATGATCAGACTCTCGGCGTGGCGGCGCATCCGGGTGGTGAGGTGGTCGAGGCGGAACAGGTCGCTCAGTTCGTCCGGGTCGTCGGAGCGGCGTTCCATGCTGTCGAGGAGGCTCAGCTGGCGGTGGACGAGGGTCTGGCTGCGGCGGGCGAGGTTGACGAAGACGCCGGAGATGCCGCTGGCGAGCTCGGCGCGCTCGACGGCGGCCCGCAGCGCGGCGCGGTGCACGGTGCCCAGGGCCTCGGCGACCTGCCCGGCCTCGTCCTCGGCGGGCGCTCCGGGCGGGGCCTCGGCGCGGATGTCGATCTCCTCGCCCGTGCGCAGGCGGCGCATGGCCTCGGGCAGCTTGTGCCGGGCGATCTCCAGGGCGCTGTCGCGCAGACTCACCAGTTCGACCACGAGGCCGCGGCCGATGCGGACCGAGATGACCAGGGACGCGGCGACGGCGAGCAGACCGAAGAGGACGGCTGCCCCGGCCGGGGTGAGCAGACCGCGGGCGAACGGGTCGGCCCGGCCGGCGACGCCTCGCCCGGCGTCCGCCTCGATGCTCCGCATGCCGTCCCGCACCCGCGCGTGGGCCCTGTCCCAAGCGCTGCCGGATGCCGCGATCGTCCGGCCGTCCGCACCTGCGTCCAGCAGCCGTCCCTCTGTGGCGCTCACCGTCGTGTAGGCGGCGCCGTCGGCGAGTTCCAGCCAGGCGGCGCGTTCCGACCCGCGCAGGTCGGCGACGGCGGACTCGGTGAGGGCCCGGCGGGCGCCGACGGCGCCGGCGAACAGCCGCAGTCGCTCACCGTCGAGGGTGCCGGCGAGCCGGGCACCGGCGAGCACGGCGTCCTCCTGGGCCAGCGCCTCGCCCGCACGGGCGAACTCGACCAGCACGCGCGCGTCGGACCCGAGATCCGCGTCCAGGACGCCGCTGAGGGCACCGCCCACCCCGAAGGCCGCCGAGATGGCCGTCGTGTACCGCTGGCAGGTCTCCGCCCAGTCCGCGCGGCGCTCGAGCACGGCGCTGCGCAGCGGACCCAGTTCCTCGGCGCCGGTGACGAACGCCTCGAGCCGCCGCGCCACCCGGGCGGGCAGTTCCCCGCTGTCGGCGACGGTGCTGTCGTCGCCGAGCCGCAGCTTCGCGACGGCACGGTCGGTGCGGGCGGACAGTTCCTCGTAGTCGCCGACGGACACCGCCGAGGGGTCGGCGGCGCGGCGTACGGCAGCCGTCCGCTCGGCCTGCAACGCGGCGACGGCGGCACTCACCGGGGCCCGGACCTGGGCGTCCACCCGCTGGATCTGACGCAGCCGGGAGACGTCCTGGGCAGTGGTGACGGTAGCGTACGCCCACAGGGCCAGGAGCGAGACCACGGGCACCATCAGCAAGCACACGATCTTGGCGCGCACGGTGCCCGGGCGCATGCGTGAGCGCCACGCGCGCGAGGGAGCCGGGCCCGGTGCCTCGTCCGCGGGCTCCTGCGGGCCCTCGTCGGCCGGTGGTCCGGCGTGCGCCCGACGGCCGCGCACGGGCGGCGGCGCGGGCGTCCGGGTGCCGGTCGCAGGGGTCGTACGGGGTGTGCGCATGGCCTCCTCGCTTCTGACTGGTTCGATGCGGGCACCGTCTCCGGGCCGCCGGTGCTCCGGGCCGTCGTCACCGTGCGGGGCTCCGGGCGGGCTGCTGAGCCGAAGCGGTCGCCCCGCGCGCCCCCGCGGCCGGTGACAGCGCGACGAAGGCCGAGGTCAGGAAGAGGTAGGACCCGAGGCCGACGGCGAGGGGGAAGATGAACTGCATCGCCGTGGCCCCGGGCAGGCTCTCGCCGGACGGTGTGACCCGCACGCTCACGGCGAACATGCCGGTGTAGTGCATGCTGCTCACCGCCGCGCCCATGAGCAGGGACGCGAGGGTGACCGCGAGGGGCGAACTGATGTTGAGCGCGGCCCACAGCGCCACCGTGGCCGCGGCGACGGCGATCACCACGGAGAGGACGACCCGCGTCGGGTCGTAGCTCACGTCGCCGTGCAGGCGCACGGCCGCCATGCCGAGGTAGTGCATGCTCGCGACGCCGAGCCCCGTGGTGAGGCCGCCGAGCAGGAGCGCGCGGCCGCGGTCGCGGCTGTACCCCACGGTGAAGACGCCGGCGCAGACGACGAGCATGGCGACGAGCAGGCTCGTGAGAGTGAGAGGCACGTCGTAGCGGATGTCGGTGCCGCCGACCCGGAAGCCGAGCATGGCGACGAAGTGCATCGTCCAGATGCCGGTGCCGATCGCGGTGGCCGCGGTGAGGAGCCAGTTGCGGCGCGAGCGCCCGGTGGCGCCGAGGGCGCGCACGGTGCAGCGCAGTCCGAGGGCGGCGCCGGTGCAGGCCATCGCGTACGACAGCGCGGGTGTCAGCCAGCCCAGGGCGGCGTGGTCCAGGTGTCCCATGGCCCCGGGACGCTAGTCCCGCCGGGGGCGCACAACGGGGGCGCGTTCGAAAGCTGTTGGGATATGACACAGAGAGGTGCTGGAACGATCGCGTCACGCTCGAACGTGTGCGCTGCGGCGTCCTCGGTGGCGATTGGGGGATCATGCGGGGCATGAGCGACGACCACACACACGTCCGGGAGTTCTTCGGCACCCGCGCCGCCGACTGGGACAGGCGGTTCCCCGACGACGGCCCCGCCTACGCGGCCGCCGTCGCCGAACTGGGTCTGCGCGAGGGCGACCGGGTGCTCGACGCGGGCTGCGGCACCGGACGGGCCCTGCCGCCGCTGCGGGCGGCCGTGGGCCCGTCGGGGGTGGTCGCCGGCGCCGACCTGACCCCGGCCATGCTGGAGGCCGCCGCTCGGGCCGGGCGGGACCGGGACGGGGCGCTGCTCGTGGCCGACGTGACCGCGCTGCCGCTGCGTTCGCGCTCGCTGGACGCCGTGTTCGCGGCGGGGCTGATCGCCCATCTGCCCGATCCGGCGGGCGATCTGGCCGAGCTGGCGCGGGTGGTGCGCCCCGGTGGTGTGCTGGCGCTGTTCCACCCGGTCGGCAGGGCGGCGCTCGCGGCGCGGCAGGGGCGGACGCTCACCCCGGACGACCTGCGCGCCGAGCCCAACCTCCGGCTGCTGCTGGCCGGTTCCGGGTGGCGCATGACGTCGTACGCCGACGAGGACGCCCGGTTCCTCGCACTGGCCGTCCGCGAGGGCTGACCGCTCAGGCCGGCCCCGCGACGGCCGCCGCGAAGGCGTCCGGATTGTCGAACATGACGTTGTGCCCGGCGTCCGGCACGGTCACCACGCGCACGCCCGCCGCCTCCAGGGCTTGCCGGCCGGCCAGTTCGCCGCTGAGCGCGCCCTGCAGATACACGCGGTCGACGCCCAGCCCTTCGAGCAGGGTGCGCATCACGGGCTCGGAGCCGCGCCGCAGACCGACGGCGGAACGGTGCAGGGCACGCGGATCGGCCAGCCTCATCGTCGCGGCCCACTGCGGGCCGACGCTCTCGAGCACGCGCGCGTGGGCACCGTTCACGAAGTCGTCCTCGTCGTGGGCGGCGATGCCGCTGCTGCCGGCGCCCGACGGCGGGAAGGCGTCGAGGTTGGCCTCGGTGAGGACGAGGCGGGAGACCAGCTCGGGCCGCCGGTGGGCCAGGACGATGGCCACGGCGCCGCCCATGCTGTGCGCGATCAGCTCGGCACCCCCCACTCCCGCCGCGTCCAGCGCCGAGGCGAGCGCCCCGGCGTGGTCGTCGAGGGTGTAGCCGAAGTCCTGTGGCCGGTCGCTGATCCCGTGGCCGGGCAGGTCGACGAAGAGGCTGCGCCGGCCCGCGAGGTCGGGGCGGGAGGCGAGGTGCGCGTGGTAGACGGAGGACATCGCGCCGAGCCCGTGCACGTACACCCGCGCCGGTTCCGCCCCCGGCGTCTCCGTCCAGCGGATGCGGCTTCCCCTGCCGTCGAACTCGGTCTCTCTCATCACGTCTCACGTCTCCCCTTCGTCGGGCGGAGCGGCGCTCCGGCACACGGCGAGGAGAATACATCGGATGCGAGGTATTCATAGTACGAGGTATTCATGGACCGGTGTAACCATGGACCGTGGTAACCATGAACCGGGGTAGGGGCCGTCCGATGTACACCGGCCGTACGCGAGAATGCGGGCATGCTCGAGCTCGCCATCCTCGGTTTCCTCTACGACTCCCCGCTGCACGGCTACGAACTGCGCAAGCGCATCAGCGCGCTCACCGGCCATGTGCGCCCCGTCGCCGAGAGCACGCTCTATCCCGCGATCAAGCGTCTGGAGAAGGCCGGGCTGCTCGCGCGCACCACGCAGCCCGGCTCTGTCGCCGCCCCCCGTCACGTTCTGACGCTCACCGAGGAGGGCGGACGCGAACTGCTCCGTCGGCTCGCCGAGCCCGCGGAGCGTGACATCAGCGACGAGAACCGCTGGTTCACGGTGCTCGCCTTCCTCCGGCACCTCGACGACGACGCCGCCCAGGCCGCCGTACTACGCCGCCGTCTGGCCTTCCTGGAGGAGCCCGCGAGCTTCTTCTACGACGGTGACCGGCCGCTGCGCGCCGAGGAACTGGACGATCCCTTCCGCCGCGGCGTGCTGACCATCGCGCGGGCGACCTCGCGCGCCGAACTCAGCTGGCTGCGGGAGACGATCGGTTCGCTCGACGGCTGATGCGCCTCCTTGCCGCGCGGGGCTCACTCGACGGCCGACGTGTCGATGTGGCGCACGGGACAGCCCCCGACACCCGGGACGGGGCGGGTGCCCAGGTCCGCCAGCCGGTAGCCGTTCGGGTAGCCCTTGACCTCCCGGTTCTGCCGGGCGTGGTGCGGGGCCCGGCGCGGTGGCATGAGGCGCACCGCGCGCCCCCGCAACCGAACGGCGCCGCGCACGAGCGCGCGGGTGGCGGGAGACGGCGGGGTGTAGCGGAAGGCCCGCAGCAGGGGCTCGTCGAGCAGGGCGAGTGTGCCGGTCCGCAGGAGGGGCGCGAGGGGGCGCGGGTACCAGGAGGTCATCAGGTCGAGCGTGGCGTCGGAGACCCGGCGCGCGCCCTCGTCCCAGGCGAAGTGCGCCTGTTCGTAGGCGTCGAGGAAGTCCTCGAACTCCTGGTAGGTCTCCGGGATGTCCTTGATGCCCATGTGCCGCCCGAGCGTGCGGTAGTGGATGGCGCAGGCGACGGTCTCGTGGCGGGACATCCTGCGCCATCCGTAGGCGTCGATCCAGCGCTTGGGCATCACGACGAAGGTGCACAGGACGTACCGCATGTCGTCGTCGGTGATGTCGTAACTGCGGTGCATCTGGTTGATGCGGCGGATCGCCGTACGGCCCTCGTCGCTGCCGAAGCCGTGCTCGACGACGGCGTCGAGGAGCAGCACGGTGTCGTCGTACCGCTTCTGGGAGCGGTCCGTGAGCTCCGCCGTCTCGGCCAGGAGCCGGCCGATGCTGGGCACGGCGTAGGTGCGGTAGAGGGCGAGTTCGAGCGCGCGGGTGAAGTCCCAGGGGAACTCATAGGCGGAGGAGAGCCGGTAGATCTCCGAAGCGTCCTTGTGCGGGTCCATCCGCCGGATCTCCCCGAGCCGTTCGAAGCGCTTCACGGTGGCTGTCCCCTTCTGCCGTCGAGGCTTCAACTCTACGTTGAGTAGCGCGAGATGCACGATCGGCGAGCACGAACGACAGGGGGAGGGTGGTCAGTGTGTTCGGCAGGACCCGCAGGGCCTGGGACGCTTGGGTCGAGACCCGGCGCGCGGAGGGGAAGGCGGAGAGGGACACGCGTTCGCACAATCTGTTCGAGGCCGCCGCCGCGTACGTCTCGGCGTGTGCCGACGACGATCAGGAAGGCATCGACGAGGCCGCGGGCTGGGTGTCACCGGAGGCCCTGTCCTTCGGCGTGAACGAACTGGCGTGCCGGGCGGTCGTCGCGCTCGCGCGGGAACGCGACGAGTCGCCGCGGGACGTGGCCCGTGCGCTGCTCGGGCTTCCGACGCTGTGACGCGCCCGGTCCTCGGTGGTGGTCGATTCGCCCCCGTCCAGCCGGAAAACTGCAGCTCGGCCGGGTGCGGGGCTCGTGACAAGGGACTCTTGGTCGCACTAGGGTGCGCGCCGTTGGACGAACCGATGGGGAGGCTGGGATGGCAGGGACGGAAGAGGACACCGTCGCCGCCGCGGACGATGCGCTCTACGTGCTCACGGCGGTGCTGCTGACGCCGGCGAAGTTCCCGAGTGTGCTGGGCGACGACTATCCGGAGGCGTGCGCCGCGCTCGGTCTCCCGCCGCTGGCCGACGGCTACGGCCTGGTGCTCGGCCAGGACGGGGACGGCGCCCGGTGGACCGTCGTCATCGACGACGTCTCGCTGGTCGCCGTCGCCGTGGCCTCCTGGGACTGCGGGATGGAGTACGACCTGTCGCCGGACGAGCGTACGGTCGTCGCCGCCCTGCCCGGCTGGCCCCTGGCGGTCGCCGTGGCGGCCCCGGGCGTGCCCGCGCCTCACGACCCGGACCCCGAGCTGGCCGGACAGGCCCCGCTGGCTCCGCCGGACACCGCGGTGTGGGGGCCCGCCCAGCGGCGCCTGGGCGCCGACGAGATAGCGCTCCAGTGGGCGCAGTGGCGCGAGCAGGTGGACGACTCCGACTTCCCGGTGCCGGGCGGGGAGACCGCGGACGCCGGGGATGCGTCTGAGGCCGGCGGTGGCACGGACACCGGACCGGGAGACGGTGCCGAACCGGAGCACGTGGCGGGCGGAAAGCACGCGGACGCCGCTGAGACCTCTGCGACCGCCGACGCCGTCACGCGAGCTGCCGACTCGACCGCCGCGGCCGGGGCCCCCGGGCACGGCGGTGTCCGGCGGGTGCTCGCGGAGGCCCGCGCCTACGTGGACACGCCGCCGCCGCTCGGGCGGGTCCGGTCGTCGTTCGCGCCGGGCGACGCGCGGACGCTGCGCGCCGACGGCCCCGGCTGGTCCCTCGTGGCCAGAACCGACGACATCGCCTTCGTCCTGCTCGACGAGGAACCCGGTGAGGTGCTGCCGGTGGGCCGCGGCCCGGAACTGCCCGGCCTGCTGGACGCCCTCGACAAGATGGCGGTCCGGCCTCTCTGAACCGGGTGGGGACGCACCCGCTGTCTTCAACCTCCATGCGCAGTTGTGCCGACATGTGGCTCCAGCCCATGGATGAGGGCGGATCGGGCCCGCACGATGGGGCGGCCATCGGCTCCACTCCCACGTCGCGCCCCGGAGGTCCTCCATGCGTCCGTCCCGTGCCGTCCCCCTGCTCGCCGCCGCGCTGACGGCGGCGGCGCTCACCGGCCCGTCCCCCGCCGGCGCGGCGGAGGGCGGTGAGCACTGCGGCCGCCAGGAGCGTGTGCGGGTGCCGGGCGCCGCACTGCAGCGAAGCGCCTGTCTGGCCGACCTGACGACCACCGGGCTGGCGGGCACGGACTACACGGACCCGGCCGACCAGGCCGGCCTGACGGCCGCGGGCACCCGCACACCGTCCGGGGTCCCGGGAATCCAGGTCGACGGCTACTTCCCGGACTCCTCCCGCTTCAACGCCACGCATGGCTGGCAGCACGACGCCCAGTTCGTGATCCGGCTCCCGGACCACTGGAACGGCGGCCTCGTCGTGACGGGCGCGCCGGGCACGCGCAAGCAGTACGCGACGGACAAGGCGATCTCCGACCGGGCCCTGGCACAGGGGTACGCCTACGCCGCGACCGACAAGGGCAACAGCGGGGCGGACTTCTACCGGGACGGCGTGCGGCCGGGAGACGCGGTCGCCGAGTGGAACTCGCGGACCACGGAGCTCACCCGTGCCGCCCGGCGAGTGGTGGCACAGCGCTACGGACACGCGCCGCGCCGCACGTACGTGGCCGGCATCTCCAACGGCGGCTACCTCACCCGCTGGCAGCTGGAGAACCACCCGGAGCTGTACGACGGCGGCGTGGACTGGGAGGGCGCGCTGTGGACGGCGGACGGCCCCGGCCTGCTCACCTCCCTGCCCACCGCGGTGGCCCGCTCCCTCGGCGCGGCGCGGGACGAGGACATGTACGCGGCGGGCTTCGCGCCCGGCTCGGAATTCCTGTGGCCGTACCACGAGAAGGCCTACTGGGGCCTGACCCAGAAGATCTACCGCGCCGAGTTCGACCCGGCCTACGATCCCGCCTGCCCGGGTCCGTCGGCCGGGTCCTCGCTCGAGGAGATCCTGGCGCCGTGTCCCGCCGACGCGGTCTACGACTACGCGGCACGCCCCGCGTCCGTCCACCGTGCCGTGGCCCGGGTGGCCCTGACGGGGCGCGTCGGGAAACCGCTGATCACCCTGCACGGCGACCTCGACGCGCTGCTGCCCAAGGCCGCCGACTCCGACGTGTACGCGCGCATGGTCGACGCGAGCGGCCGAGGCCGGCTGCACCGCTACTACACGATCGAGGCCGGCACGCACGTCGACGGGCTGTACGACTCCTATCCCGGCGGGCTGCGTCCGATCCTGCCCTGCTTCCGGTCGGCGTTCGACGCGCTGACCGGATGGGTGGAGCGGGGCACCCCGCCGCCCGCCGACCACACGGTCGGCAGGCCGGCGGACGGCGACCTGGTCGACTCCTGTGACCTGGGCGAGGGCGCCCCGGCACGGCGTTAGCGCGTCAGCGGCCGAGCTCCTTGCGTGTGACGCGGCGCAGCCTGCGCCGCTGCGAGGGGTCCAGTGTGAGGTACGCGGCGGCCGGGACTCCGAGGATGATCAGCAGGGCGGCCCACCAGGGCAGCCAGATCAGCAGGATGAGCCCGGCCGCCACACCCCCCGCGGCGATCTTGGCGTTCTTCGACATGGTGCGCCTCCTTCGCGGCCAATGCCGCTCTCTGTCTGGAAAACGGGCCCGCGCTTCCCGCAGTTCCGGGCCTCGCCCCTGAGAGACCCCTGAGAGGTCCCTGAGGCCGCACCCCCGAGGCCACCCTGAGAAAGCCGTCGGCCGGTGACGGCGCCGCAGCGCCCCTGACCGGATAGTGACGCACAACACGGCGGAGCGACACCCGGGACGTCGCCGGTCATGTACAATCGGCGACCGCGACCGCACTAGTCAAATTTGAGGAATACATCATCGCTGCACAGACGAGCGTCCAGGCCACCACCCTCCCCGTGTCAGAACTCGCCCGATGCTGCGCCGTGTTCGTGCCCGGCGACCCCGCCCGTACCGGCACGGTCGCCTTCTGGCGGCCCGACGGTTCGGAGCCGCCGGCCGTCCCGTCGACGTCCGTCGCCGATCTGACGGTCGTGGTACCGGACGGCGAGGGCGCGGTCGAGGCGGTCCACGTGCCCGCCGTCCTGCTGCCGGTGCGGGAGGCGTTGCCGGTCCTCACGCGCGCGCGTTCCGGTGCGTCCGGCCATCGGGCGGCCGTGTTCTGGGGCGCCGTCGCAGTGGAGGCGCTGCACCTGGTGGCGCGGGGGCTGCTGCTGCCCGGCCTGTCCGAGGCCGACCACGACGCCTGGCGTGCGGGCCCGCTGGACGCGCGGGACACCGAACGGGTCCGCCACCTGGCCGCCGCCATGCCCCCCGAGGCGCACGCGGCCCCCGTCGACGGAGCCGAGCCGCCACGGCTGCCGGACCCGGAACGACTGGTGCGCGCCTTCCTGGACGCCGTCGCCGACACACTCCCCCGGTCCCCCGCCGCCCCGCTGGTGACGGACGGCCCCGCCTACGCGGCGGCCGGGCCACGGAAGCTGCCCGAGCTGCGCGCCTGGGCCGCCGACGTCGCCGCGGGACACGACGCCGGCGTACGGCTGTCGCTGCGCGTCGAGGTGCGGAACCTGGGGGACGCGTCCGACGACGCGTCACCGGCGTTCCGGGCCGTGCCGCAGGTGCACAGCGTGAGCGACCCTGCGCTCGTCGCGGACACGGCCGAGGTGTGGTCGGGCGCCGTGGACGACGCGTTCGGCACGCGCGCGCGGATGGACACCCTGCTCGCGCTGCGCCGCGCGGCACGGGCCTGGCCGCCGCTGGCGCCACTGCTGTCGGCCGCCGTGCCGGACGCCGTCGAGCTCGCCGACGAGGAGGTCACCGATCTCCTCGGGGCGGGCACCCGGGCGCTGGCCGGCGCCGGCGTCGACGTGCACTGGCCCCGGGAACTGGCCCGGGACCTGACCACCCGCGCGGAGGTCGGGCCGCCGGACGGCGAGCCGGTGCCGGCAGCGGCCACCGGGGACGGCGGTCCGTCGTTCCTGTCCGCGGACGCACTGCTCGCCTTCGAGTGGTGGTTCGCCCTGGGCGACGAGCGGCTCACCCGCGACGAGCTGGACCGGCTCGCCGAGACCAACCGGCCCGTGGTGCGGCTGCGCGACCGGTGGGTCCTCGTCGACCCCGAGGAGGTGCGCCGGGCCCGGGCGCGGCAGGACCACAAGGTCACTCCCGTCGACGCGCTCGCCGCGGCCCTGACGGGCTCGACGGAGGTCGACGGGCGCCGCGTCGAGGTGCGGCCCACCGGATGGCTGGCGGCCCTGCGGGAGCGGATCGCCGATCCCGAGGGGCAGGAAGCCGTCGACCAGCCGGCCGCCCTCGCCGCGACGCTGCGCGACTACCAGCGCCGGGGCTTGAACTGGCTGGCCCGCATGACGTCGCTGGGCCTGGGCTGCTGTCTCGCCGACGACATGGGCCTCGGCAAGACGATCACCCTGATCGCGCTGCACCTGCACCGGCAGACCGACACGTCCGCCGCCGGCCCCACCCTGGTCGTCTGTCCGACGTCCCTGATGGGCAACTGGCAGCGGGAGATCGAGCGGTTCGCACCCGGCACGCCGGTGCGGCGCTTCCACGGCCCCCGGCGCGGCCTGGCGGACCTGGCCGACGGCGAGTTCGTGCTCACCACGTACGGCACCATGCGGCTGGACGCGGCACGACTGGCCGCCGTGCAGTGGGGCATGGTCGTGGCGGACGAGGCGCAGCACGTGAAGAACCCGTACTCGGAGACCGCCCGACGGCTGCGCTCCATCGGCGCACGCGCGCGCGTGGCGCTCACGGGCACCCCGGTGGAGAACAACCTCTCGGAGCTGTGGGCCATCCTGGACTGGGCCACCCCGGGGCTGCTGGGCCGGCTCGGCACCTTCCGCAGGCGTTACGCGCAGGCCGTCGAGGGCGGTCAGGACCCGGCCGCGGCGGAGCGGCTGGCCCGGCTCGTCCGGCCGTTCCTGCTCCGGCGCCGCAAGGCTGACCCGGGGATCGCGCCCGAACTGCCGCCGAAGACCGAGACCGACCACCCGGTGTCGCTGACCGCCGAGCAGACGGGCCTGTACGAGGCGGTGGTGCGCGAGGCGCTCGCGGAGATCTCCGGGACCGGCAGCATGGCGCGGCGGGGTCTGATCGTGAAGCTGCTGACCAGCCTGAAGCAGATCTGCAACCACCCGGCGCAGTACCTCAAGGAGGAACGTTCCGGTGGTCCGGGGATCGCGGGCCGCTCGGGCAAGCTCGAGCTCCTGGACGAGCTGCTCGACACGATCCTCGCCGAGGACGCGAGTGTGCTCGTGTTCACCCAGTACGTGCAGATGGCGCGGCTCCTCGAACGGCATCTGACCGCTCGCGGCGTGCCGTCGCTGTTCCTGCACGGCGGGACGTCCGTGACCGAACGGGAGTCGCTGGTACGGCGGTTCCAGGACGGCGAGGTCCCCGTCTTCCTGCTGTCCTTGAAGGCGGCGGGCACCGGACTGAACCTCACGCGCGCGGAGCACGTCGTGCACTACGACCGCTGGTGGAATCCGGCGGTCGAGGCCCAGGCCACCGACCGCGCCCACCGCATCGGCCAGACGCGTCCGGTGCAGGTGCACCGGCTGATCGCCGAGGGGACCGTCGAGGACCGCATCGCGGCGCTGCTGAGCCGCAAGAGCGCCCTGGCCGACGCCGTGCTGGGAGCAGGCGAGGCGGCGCTCACGGAACTGACGGACGCGGAACTGGCCGATCTGGTCGACCTGCGCGGAGGTGCGCGATGACGCGGTACGACGGTGACGAGGGCTTCGACGAGGGCGGCGAGGAGCGGACGTTCGCCCCGCTGCCGCCCGCGCACGGCAGGGGCTTCGCGCAGACCTGGTGGGGGCAGGCCTGGCTGCGGGCCCTCGAGGACGGTGCGGTGGACGGGGCGCAGGTGAAGGCCGGACGGCGTCTCGCGCGCGCGGGAGCGGTGGGGGCGGTCTCGGTGCGGCCGGGCCGCATCACGGCGGTGGTCCAGGACCGGGACCGTACGGGGCACCGCGCCGACGTCGTGCTGGAGGAGCTGCCGGACGAGCAGTGGGATCGCTTTGTCGACATGGTGGTCGAGCGGTCCGGGCATGTCGCAGCCCTGCTGGACCGGGAGATGCCCCCGCATCTCGTCGAGGACGCGGCGTCGGCGGGGATCGACCTGCTGCCGGGCCTGGGCGATCTGGAACCGGAGTGCGACTGCGGTGCCTGGGACCACTGCGGACACACCGCGGCGCTCTGCTACCAGGTGGCGCGGCTGCTGGACCAGGACCCCTTCTTGCTGCTGCTGATGCGCGGGCGGGGCGAAGACGCCGTGCTGTCCTGCCTGGAGTCGCGCGACGGCACACCCGCCGAGGCTGCGGCTTCCCGGCCGGAGGGGGTGGACGCCGCCGAGGCGTACGCGGCGGGGGCTGTCCTGCCGCCGCTGCCTCCACTCCCCCTCCTGCCGGACGGGCCGGGCGAACCGCCGGTCCTGGACACCGATACGGCGCCACCGCCCGGCGTCGACCCGGCGGCGCTGGCCTTCCTGGCCTCGCGCACCGCGGCGGAGTCGCACCGCCTGCTCGCCGACGCCCTGCGCGCCGGGCACGACGCGCAGGTGCCCGGCGTGGAGCCGACGGTCGCCGAGGACGCCGTCCGCCTGGCCGCGGGCGACCCCGCGACGGCCGTACGGGACCGTCTCGGTGACGGCTCGGGGCGCGACCGCGAGGCGCTGGCCGCCGCCGTGCGCGCGTGGCGGTTGGGAGGCACGGCGGCGTTGTCGGTGCTCGAGGAGGAGTGGACGGTGCGGGGCGGCACGCTCGCCCGCGCGCGTGCCGCTCTGGAGTCGGCGTGGGACGGGGACGAGAGGCCGTCCCTGCGCGCACGTGCCAACCACTGGACGGTCGTCGGTGCGCCGCATCAGCTCCGTCTGGACCGCGACGGACGCTGGTGGCCGTTCCGGCGGGAGGGCGGACGTTGGATGCCCGTGGGCGGCCCGTCCCAGGATCCGGCGACGGCACTGGCCTCGGCGGCACCGGCGGCGGGGGACGAACCGTGACGGTCTGACCACCCCGGCGGTCGGACGGCTCGGGCAGGCGCGCCGGCCCGCGGATGATCGCCGTGTGGTCGCACCGGGTCCGGCGCGGCCCCGTGGGGGCGGAGCGGACCCGCCCTGGCCGCCGGGGCGTTGCAGTCCGTCAGGGGGCCAGGGAACCTGCCTGCCGGAGCAGCGGCAGGACGTGGTCGGTGACCGCAGGTGCGAGCCGGATGCCGTTCTCGTGTCCGGAGATCCACCTCATGTCCGCCAGTTCGGCCGCGGGCCGGGGCGCCCGGTCGAGGTGCGCCTCGAAGAGTGTCAGCCGCATCGGCACCCCCTCCAGGACCGCTACCGACTCGACGTCGGCCAGCAGCCGGGGCCGCAACGGCTCGACGCCCAGTTCCTCGTCCAGCTCGCGGGCCAGGGCCTGCAACGGCGTCTCGTCCGCGTCGGGTTTGCCTCCGGGCAGGTAGAAGACGTCGGGGGCGGCCCGCTTGCTCACGACGAGCAGCCGCCCCTGTTGCACGATCGCCGCCGCCACGACGGCAAGCGGCTCACCTTCACCGGAGCCCGGGGCAACCATCACTCCACGCTCGTGTTCCATGTCCGACATCCTCGCAGGCGTCCGGGAAGCGCCGACGCCGGCATGGCGCAGGCCGCCTCGGCACCCGCCCCTGAGAACGGGTGCCGAAGCGGCCTCGGAGCCGGGTGGCTCAGCGGGCGCCGAGGAGATGGTCCATGGCGAGCTGGTCGAGCTGCTCGAAGGCCATGCCGCGGGCCGCGGCGGCGTCGACGTCGAAGGTGTCGAAGGCCGTGGCGTCCTCGAGGAGGCCCTTGAGCCCGTCGGGGGCGGTGGGCTGGGCGAGCTCGTCCAGCCGGGCCGCGGCGAGGGCCTCCTGCACGGCCGGGTCGGCACGGAAGGCGGCTGCCCGGTCCTTGAGGATGAGGTAGTTCCGCATGCAGCCCGCGGCCGACGCCCACACCCCGTCGAAGTCCTCGGTGCGCGGCGGCTTGAAGTCGAAGTGCCGCGACCCCGCGTACCCGGCCCGCTCCAGCAGGTCGACGAGCCAGAACGCGGCGCGCAGGTCACCGGCGCCGAACCGGAGGTCCTGGTCGTACTTGATGCCGGACTGGCCGTTGAGGTCGATGTGGAACAGCTTGCCCGCCCACAGGGCCTGCGCGATGCCGTGCGGGAAGTTCAGCCCGGCCATCTGCTCGTGGCCGACCTCGGGGTTCACGCCGTACAGCTCCGGGCGCTCCAGCCGCTCGATGAACGCCAGCGCGTGTCCGACGGTGGGCAGCAGGATGTCACCGCGCGGCTCGTTCGGCTTCGGCTCGATCGCGAACCTGATGTCGTAGCCCTGCCCGGTGACGTACTCGCCGAGCAGGTCGAAGGCCTCCTTCATGCGGTCGAGCGCGTCGCGCACGTCCTTGGCGGCCCCGGACTCCGCACCCTCGCGGCCGCCCCAGGCGACGTAGACCTGCGCGCCGAGCTCCACCGCGAGGTCGATGTTGCGGATCGTCTTGCGCAGCGCGTAGCGCCGCACGTCCCGGTCGTTCGCCGTGAAGGCGCCGTCCTTGAACACGGGGTGCGTGAACAGGTTGGTCGTCGCCATCGGCACCTTCAGGCCGGTCGCGTCCAGGGCCTGCCGGAACCGCTTGACCGTGGCCTGCCGCTCCGCGTCGCCCGAGCCGAACGGGATCAGGTCGTCGTCGTGGAACGTGACCCCGTACGCGCCCAGCTCGGCCAGCCGCTGCACCGACTCGACGGGATCGAGGGCCGGACGGGTGGCCTCGCCGAACGGGTCCCGGCCCTGCCAGCCGACCGTCCACAGACCGAACGTGAACTTGTCCTCGGGAGTGGGCTGGTAGTTCATTCCACGGCTCCTTGCTCGCTGGCGACTATTTCGTCATGGCGGTTTACAAATTAGTATGCACACGCGGTCCCGGGAAGGGAACACGGTGCCGCCGACGGATCGTGTCGGGTCTCGGCGACCCGGGTCCGCCGCAGAACCCCCAGTACAGACCGGTCCCAGCCACCGAGCCGCAGAGCCGCGGAAGAGGGAGTAGCCCGATGTCAGCAGCCGAGGGTCCGCTTGTCGTCGGCGTGGACACGTCCACCCAGTCCACGAAGGCGCTGGTCGTCGACGCGGCCACCGGCCGGGTCGTCGCGAGCGGCCAGGCGCCCCACACGGTGTCCTCCGGCGCCGGCCGCGAGAGCGACCCGCGACAGTGGTGGGACGCCCTGTGCACGGCCCTCGCCCAGTGCGGCGAGGCGGCCCGCGAGGCAGCGGCCGTGTCGATCGGCGGGCAGCAGCACGGCCTCGTCACACTGGACGCCGGCGGCGACCCGGTGCGCCCGGCCATGCTCTGGAACGACGTGCGCTCGGCCCCGCAGGCCCGCCGCCTGATCGAGGAGCTGGGCGGGGCCAAGGCCTGGGCCGAGCGCACGGGCAGCGTGCCCGGTGCCTCCTTCACCGTCACCAAGTGGGCCTGGCTGGCCGAGCACGAGCCGGACGCCCTCCGCGCCGTCAAGGCCGTACGGCTCCCCCACGACTACCTCACCGAGCGGCTCACCGGCGAGGGGACCACCGACCGCGGCGACGCGTCCGGCACCGGCTGGTGGGCCTCCGGGACGGAGTCCTACGACGAGGAGATCCTCGCGCGCGTGGAGCTCGATCCGGCGCTGCTGCCCCGCGTGGTCCGGCCCGGCGAGGTGGCCGGCACCGTGCGCGACAGCCACGACCTGCCGTTCACCAAGGGCACCCTGGTCGCCGGCGGCACCGGCGACAACGCGGCCGCCGCGCTCGGCCTCGGGGTGCGTCCCGGCGTGCCGGTGATGAGCCTCGGCACCTCCGGCACGGTGTACGCCGTCTCGCAGCGGCGGCCCGCCGACCCGACCGGCACCGTGGCGGGCTTCGCCGACGCGCGCGGCGACTGGCTGCCGCTGGCCTGCACCCTGAACTGCACGCTCGCGGTGGACCGCCTGGCGGCCCTGCTGGGCCTGGACCGGGAGGCCGTCGCACCCGGCACGGACATCACGCTGCTGCCCTACCTGGACGGCGAACGCACCCCGAACCTGCCGCACTCCTCCGGCCTGTTGTACGGGCTGCGCCACGACACGACCGCCGGCCAACTGCTCCAGGCCGCCTACGACGGAGCCGTCCACTCGCTGCTCGGCGCCCTCGACCTGGTCCTCGACGCGGACGCGGACCCCTCCACGCCGCTGCTGCTGATCGGCGGCGGCGCGCGCGGGAGCGCGTGGCAGCAGACGGTGCGGCGTCTCTCGGGACGCCCCGTCCAGATCCCCGAGGCCGGAGAACTGGTGGCGCTCGGCGCCGCGGCACAGGCGGCCGGCCTGCTCACCGGGGAGGATCCGGCGGCGGTCGCCCGGCGCTGGAACACGGCCGCCGGACCGGTGCTCGAGGCCGTGGAGCGGGACGAGGAGACGCTGGCCAGGATCGCCGGGGTAGTCTCCGACGCGGCGCCGCTCCTGGAGCGGGACGGCGGCACCCGCTGACGGCGGCCCGCACGGACGGCGGCGTCACGCACGGGCGCGGCCGGGGCGTCTGCCGCGGCACGCCCCGGGCGTTGCCCGCCAGGGACGACCGACGAGACCGAGCGGCCGAGCACCGCACACGTACCGACCGAGGACTGACGGAGGCATGACCGCACCCCCGCACGAAGCGCGCCCGGCCCGCCCCTCGCGCGCGCTGCCCGACACCCAGCAGGGCATGCGCCGGCGCAATCTCTCCCGGGTCATGCACACCGTCGGCGCCGAGGGGCCGCTGTCCCGGGCAGCCGTCGCCTCGCGGATCGGACTGACGCGCGCGGCCGTGTCGACGCTCGTGGACGAGCTGATCCGGTCGGGTCTGCTGGAAGAGCTGGGGCCCGAACGGCCCGGGCGGGTGGGCCGGCCCGGATCCGCGCTCGCCGTCAGCGCCAAGGGCCCCGCCGGGATCGGCGCGGAGATCGGCGTCGACCACCTCGCGGTCTGCGCCGTCGACCTGCGCGGCCAGGTACGGGCGCGGGCCGTGCGGTACGGCAGCAATCGCGGCCGCTCGCTCGAGCCGGTC
This sequence comes from Streptomyces sp. NPDC032940, assembly GCF_040636935.1. Classification (NCBI taxonomy): domain Bacteria; kingdom Bacillati; phylum Actinomycetota; class Actinomycetes; order Kitasatosporales; family Streptomycetaceae; genus Streptomyces; species Streptomyces sp. NPDC032940. The sequence goes on from NZ_JBEZVJ010000010.1 coordinate 27,385, forward strand.
GTCGAGCAGCTCACCGGCCTGGTGCGGACGGTCACCGAGGAGGCCGAGGCGGAGGGCCTGTGGCCGGCCGGGCTGGCCGTGGCCGTGCCGGGTCTGGTGGCCCGGGACGGCCGGACCGTCGTCCGCGCGCCGAACCTCGACTGGCACGACGCCGACCTCGGCGCGCTGCTGCCCTTCGACGTGCCGCTGACGGTGGACAACGAGGCCAACTTCGGCGCGCTCGCCGAGCTGTGGCTCGGTGACGGCACCCCGCGGGACTTCCTGCACGTGTCCGCCGAGATCGGCATCGGCGCGGGTGTGGTCGTGGACGGGCGTCTGCTGCGCGGGACCCGGGGCTTCGCGGGCGAGCTGGGACATGTGCCGGTCCGTCCCGACGGGCCGGAGTGCGCCTGCGGGGGGCGTGGCTGTCTGGAGCAGTACGCCGGTGAGAAGGCGGTGCTGCGCGCGGCCGGTGTGGAGCCGGGCGAGGACCGTGTCGGGCTGCTCGCGGGGCGCGCCGCCGAGGGCGACGAGGGTGTGCGGCGCGCGCTGCGCGAGGCGGGGACCGCGCTCGGCATCGCGCTGACCGGGGCGGTCAACCTGCTGGATCCCGAGAGCGTGGTGCTGGGCGGTGCTCTGGCCGGTCTGGCGCCCTGGCTGCTGCCGTCCCTGCGAGACGAACTGGCCCGGCGGACGGCCGGCCCGGCGTGCCCCGTGTCCGTGTCGGAGCTGGGCCCCCAGGGACCGCTGCTCGGCGCGGCCCATTCGGTGGTCTGGGGAGTCCTGGACGACCCGGCCGCCGCGGTGGCCGACCGGGTCTGAGCCGCCGGGTCTCCCGGCAAGGGGCAGAGCGGGCGGTCTCACGGCGAGGGACAGGGCGGAGCCAGGCGGTCTCACGGCAAGAGGCAGGGCGGAGCGAGGCGGGGCGGCAGCCAGACGCGCGGGGCGGCAGGCACACAGGCGGGACGGCAGGCACACAGGGCAGGAGCCGGGAGGCCCTACCCAAACCTGCCCGGATTCTCACGGCGCTCACTCGAACGAGTGGGCGCCGTATCCACAACACCGCGGTCGTCCACCGTTCCGCGACGCGCTCTTCTGCCCAACCCCCGCGCCTCGTACGGTTGTTCACGCGAAGCCCCGCGTGACCGCGGCACCGGGGCTCCGCGACGTCCGGCCGGCTCCTCGGCGTTCGGCCCCACCCGTCGCAACCAAGCCGTGACCTCACCGTTGGCAACCGTGTGCGACACGACACCCGGCCGTGTACGTGCACCCACCCGCGCACCACCCCCCACACGAAAGGCGGTTCTCCCCGTGGACACGGAAAGGGCAACACCTTCCCCGACCAGGCGCCGACTCCTTCAGGGCGCGGCGCTCGCCACCCTCTCCTCCACCCTGCTGTCCGGCCCACGGGCCGCCGCACGGCCCCTCGCCGACGTCGACTACCCGCCCGCCGAGTGGCTGCCGGCGAACTCGGCCAACTACAGCCGGTCGAGCCGCCCCCTCACCTACCCCCTCGACTACGTGATCGTCCACGTCACACAGGAGACGTACGCCGACACGCTCTCCATCTTCGGCAACGCGGACAAGCAGGTCTCCGCCCACTACGTCGTCCGGTCCGCCGACGGGCACGTCGCGCAGTGCGTCCGCGAGACCGACATCGCCTGGCACGCCGGCAACTGGGACTACAACACCCGCAGCATCGGCATCGAGCACGAGGCCTGGGTGGACCGGCCGGAGTACTTCACCGACGCCCTGTACGAGCAGTCGGCGCGGCTCACCGCGGCGATCTGCGCCACGTACGGCATCCCCAAGGACCGCGCGCACATCATCGGTCACTACGAGGTGCCGGGCAGCGACCACACGGATCCGGGACCGCTGTGGGACTGGACCCGGTACATCAGACTGGTCAATCTCGCCTGACCGGCGGCGGACGGCCACGTTCGGGTGGTCGGATCGGTCGAAGTGGTTGTCGGAGCCCCTGCGCGGAGTGACGATGTCCCCGTCGTATCGCGTTCCGGGGAGGCCGAGTTGACCGATTCGTGGCTGGCTCTGGAACCGGGGACCGATCCCGTCGAGCGCGCGCGGACGCTGCGCCGCGCGCACGAGACGTTCACCGAGGCGGGCACGGTGTCGCGGCCCGTGCGCGCCGTGGTGGCGGAGTCCTGGCGGCGGTCCGTCCGGGCGGGTGTCGGCCCGGACGGCACCGCGAGCGTGGAACTCATGGACGGTGACCTCGGCGCCTACCGCGCCGAGCATCCGCTGGCACGGGTGATGCCGCTGTTCCGGGAGCTGCTGGGGGCGTTCGCGGCCGACGGCGAGCATCTGCTGGCGGTGTGCGACGCCCACGGCAGGCTGCTGTGGGTCGAGGGTCATCCGGCCACCCGGCGGCGGGCGGGACGGATGAACTTCGTGCCGGGTGCCCGCTGGGCCGAGTCCGCGGTGGGGACGAACGCGCCGGGCACGGCGGTGGCCGTGGGCCGCCCGGTGCAGGTCTTCACGGCCGAGCACTTCATCCGGCGGGTCCAGCCGTGGACGTGCGCGGCGGCTCCGGTGCACGATCCGCGCACCGGGCGGGTGCTGGGCGCCGTGGACATCACCGGCGGGGACGGGCTGGCACATCCGCACAGCCTGGGGTTCGTCCAGGCGGTCGCCCGGGCCGCCGAGTCCCAGCTGGCTCTGCTGACCCCGGAGCATCCCGCCGCCGGCACCGCCGAGCTGACCGCGCTGGGCCGGGACGAGGCCCTGCTGAGCCACGGCGGCGGCAGGGTCCGGCTCAGCCGCCGGCACAGTGAGATCGTGGTGTTGCTGGCACAGCATCCGGAGGGCCTGACCGGCGACGAGCTGCTGTGCGCGCTGTACGAGGACGAGACGGTGCCTCCGGTGACCCTGCGGGCCGAACTGGCGCGGCTGCGCGGGGTGCTGGGGCCGGACGTGCTGGCGTCCCGCCCGTACCGGCTCGCGATGCCCGTCGAGTCCGACGTCGCGGTGGTCGAGCGCCGGCTGCGGGCGGGTGGCGTGACGGCGGCCGCGGCGGCGTACGCCGGTCCGCTGCTGCCTGGCTCCCAGGCTCCGGCGGTGGCGCGGCTCCGGCGCCGGCTGGCCGACGGTCTGCGCACCGCGCTGATCGCCTGCGGTGACCCCGATCTCCTCGCCGACTGGGCGCACGCGCCGTGGGGCGAGGACGATCTGGACGTGTGGCGTGCGCTGGCCGCGGTCCGCCCCACCGCAGCGGTGCTGTCCCGGCTCGCCGCGCTGGAGTCCGAACTGGCGGCACCGCGCGCGTGGTGACGGCCGCCGGTGACGGGCCGGACTCCGCCCGGTCCCGCCGCCCCGCACGCAACGTCCCCGCAACGTCACGCTCCCTAGCCTCCCGGGGAGCTGTCCGACGGCGGGCAGCGCACGATGAGGGAGGCAGACCAGGATGACCCGTTACGCGGCGCCCGGCACCGAGGGCGCGATCGTCTCCTACGAGTCGCGCTACGACCACTTCATCGGCGGGGAGTACGTGCCGCCGGTGCGCGGGCAGTACTTCGAGAACCCGTCCCCGGTGAACGGACTGCCGTTCACGGAGATCGCGCGCGGCACGGCGGAGGACGTGGAGCGGGCGCTCGACGCGGCGCACGGTGCCGCCCCGGGCTGGGGCCGCACGTCGGTGACCGAGCGTTCCGGCATCCTGCTGAAGATCGCCGACCGCATGGAGGCCAACCTGGAACGCCTGGCGGTCGCCGAGAGCTGGGAGAACGGCAAGCCGGTGCGCGAGACGCTGGCGGCCGACATCCCGCTCGCCATCGACCACTTCCGCTACTTCGCGGGCGCGATCCGTGCGCAGGAGGGCTCGATCGGCGAGGTCGACGACGACACCGTCGCGTACCACTTCCACGAGCCGCTGGGCGTGGTCGCGCAGATCATTCCGTGGAACTTCCCGATCCTGATGGCGACCTGGAAGCTCGCTCCCGCTCTCGCCGCCGGCAACGCGGTGGTCCTGAAACCCGCCGAGCAGACCCCGGCCTCGATCCACTACTGGCTGGGCCTGGTCGCCGATCTGCTGCCGCCGGGGGTCGTGAACGTCGTCAACGGCTTCGGGGTGGAGGCGGGCAAACCGCTCGCGTCGAGCCCGCGGGTGGCGAAGGTGGCCTTCACGGGAGAGACCACCACCGGGCGGCTGATCATGCAGTACGCCTCGGAGAACATCAAACCGGTCACGCTGGAACTCGGCGGCAAGTCGCCGAACATCTTCTTCGACGACGTCTGGGCGCAGGACGACGACTTCCGCGACAAGGCGCTCGAGGGCTTCACGATGTTCGCCCTCAATCAGGGTGAGGTGTGCACGTGCCCGTCCCGCGCGCTGATCCAGCGCGGCACCTACGCCGAGTTCATGGAAGCGGCGGTCGCCCGCACGGAGCTGATCACACCCGGCCACCCCCTGGACACCGACACGATGATCGGCGCCCAGGCGTCCAACGACCAGCTGGAGAAGATCCTCTCCTACCTGGACATCGGCCGGCAGGAGGGCGCCAAGGTCCTCACCGGCGGTGAGCGCTTCGAGCACGAGGGCGAGCTGAAGGGCGGCTACTACGTCCAGCCCACGATCTTCGAGGGGCACAACCGCATGCGGATCTTCCAGGAGGAGATCTTCGGCCCGGTCGTGTCGGTCACGTCCTTCGACGACTTCGACGACGCGATCAAGACCGCCAACGACACGCTGTACGGCCTCGGCGCGGGGGTGTGGACGCGCGACATGAACACCGCGTACCGCGCGGGCCGCGCGATCCAGGCGGGACGCGTCTGGACGAACTGCTACCACGCCTACCCGGCCCACGCCGCGTTCGGCGGCTACAAACAGTCGGGTATCGGCCGGGAGAACCACCGGATGATGCTGGAGCACTACCAGCAGACGAAGAATCTGCTGGTGTCGTACTCGCCGAAGAAGCTGGGCTTCTTCTAGGCGCCGGAGAAGCACGCAGACCAGGGCAGACCGCCCGGTCCGCCCCGCAGGGAAAGGGGCAGCCGGGCGGTCGAGGCTCCGTCTTGCCGACCCGGGGACCAGCGGGGCGCGCGGGCCCACGGAACGGATCCCGGGTCCCTCTCGGCGAGCACCTCCCGGGACGACCTGGACCGGGCCGCGTGCCGGACGGCGTCCTCAGGTGACCGACGGCCCCGTGGGCGCGGCGGACGGGCCCGCCGGGCAGAGAGCGACCGGATACAGTGCGCGGGACGGCAACCGGCCAGGGAGGGGAACGGGCGCGTGACCGACACCAGCGGCACTCGGCCAGCCGAGGGGGAGGCACGGGCGCCGCGGCGGAGCCGGCTGCTCCGTGTGATGCGCTACGTCCCCCTCGTCGCCCCCGTCCTGCTGTGGGCGGTGCCCTGCTGGGTGCTCCTGCACGCCGGCCAGCACTGGCCGTTGCCCGTCACGCTCGCCGGCACCGCCCTGTTCGCCCTCGGCCTCATATGCATGCCGCTCGCGATGGTGCGCGGCCACGGCCGGCGCCGGCAGGACCGGGCGGCGATCATCGGTGACACCCTGCTGGGCTCCAGCTGGATCCTGTTCACCTGGTCCGTCCTGCTCGGCGTCCTCCTGCGCCTCGCGCTGACGGTGGCCGGTGCCGGCGAGGGCCAGGACCGCGCCCGGATCGTCACCTGGGCCGTTCTCGGCACCTCCGTCCTGCTCCTCGCCTGGGGGTACGCCGAGGCCCGTCGCGTGCCCCGCGTGCGCCGGCTCGACGTGCGGCTCCCGCGTCTGGGGGCCGGGCTGGACGGACTCCGTGTCGTCCTCGTCACCGACACCCACTACGGCCCGCTCGATCGCGCCCGCTGGTCGGCCCGGGTCTGCGAGACGGTGAACACGCTGGAGGCCGACCTGGTCTGTCACACCGGCGACATCGCGGACGGCACGGCCGAACGCCGCCGCCTCCAGGCCGCCCCGCTCGGTACCGTGCGCGCCACCCGGGCCCGGGTCTACGTCACCGGGAACCACGAGTACTACAGCGAGGCCCAGGGCTGGGTCGACCTCATGGACGAGCTCGGCTGGGAGCCACTGCGCAACCGCCATCTGCTGCTCGAACGCGGCGGCGACACCCTCGTGGTGGCCGGTGTCGACGACGTCACCGCCGAGACCTCCGGCCTGGCAGGCCACGGCGCCCACCTCGCCGGCGCCCTGCACGGTGCCGATCCCGACCTGCCGGTCCTGCTCCTGGCACATCAGCCGAAGTTCGTCGACCGGGCGGCGGCCGCCGGCATCGACCTCCAGCTCTCCGGTCACACCCACGGCGGCCAGATCTGGCCCTTCCACCACCTGGTCCGCCTCGACCAGCCCGCCCTCGCCGGCCTCAGCCGTCACGGTGCCCGCACCCTCCTCTACACCAGTCGCGGCACCGGCTTCTGGGGTCCGCCGTTCCGTGTCTTCGCCCCCAGCGAGATCACCCTGCTCGTGCTCCGCTCCCCGGACCTGCCTGCCACACCGTGACGCCGTCCGGACCTCATCCGCCTTCGCGACCGCGCCAGGGGCCGTCCGGCACCAGGGTGCCGAGCACGGTGAGCAGCTGCGGCGGCTCGACCGGATCCGGCAGCGCGCCGAGCTGCGACCACGCGACCCAGGCGTGCGTGCCGAGGTTGACCTGCTCGTCGGGGAGCAGGCCGGTCCGCACCAGGGACGGCCGTTCCTCGGCGAACCGGGCGACGAAGAAGTGCTCGGTGCCGGTGTACCGCCTGCCCTTCCAGCGCACATCGCGGTCGACGAGCACCGAGTGGCCGAGGACGGCGGCGGGATCGAGTCCGGTCTCCTCGACCAGTTCACGCCGTGCCGCGACGAGTGGTGTCTCTCCGGGCTCGAGCCCACCACCGGGCGGCTCCCACAGCCAGGTCCCCTCGACCGGGTCCCGCCAGCGCAGGAGAAGCAGGCGGTGGGCGGGGTCCAGGCAGATGACCCGCGCCGCGGGCCGGAGCGTCGCTTCCACCGTCCTGACGGTATGCGGTGCCGGAAATGCCGATCAAGTCGCGGGTGCCGGGAGTGCTCGGCGATGCCACCCGGCCCTGCACCGCCCGCATCCTGCCGGACGGCGCCGCACGGCCCCGGCGGGGGCGCGGCTCAGTCCTCGGCGACCAGGGCGGGCGTCGACTTCGTGAGCACCTCGCCCCGGAAGAAGGCGGGGCTCCGCCGGCGCATCACGCTCATGATCACGACGCCGAGGGCGAGCAGGCCCACGCCGATCACGAACACCGAGCCGACGCCGAACACGGACGATCCGCTGCCGTAGGCCGGGTCCCACATGTCGGCGAGCGTCTTGGTGAAGACCGCCGCGAGCAGGACTCCGCCGAGGACGGGGAAGACGCCCTTGAACACGAGATCGCGTCCGGACCTCAGCAGGTCGGCACGGAAGTACCAGGCGCAGGCGAAGGCCGTCAGCGCGTAGTAGAAGCAGATCATCAGACCCAGGGCGTAGATGGTGTCGACCAGCACGTGTTCGCTGACCAGCGTCATCACGGTGTAGAAGACGCCGGTCGCGACGCCCGCGGTGACCGTGGCACGGCCCGGGGTGCGGTAGCGCGGGTGGACCCGGGCGTACGAGGCCGGCAGCGCCTCGTACGTCGCCATGGCGAGGACCGTGCGGGCCACGGGGATGAACGTCGTCTGGAGGCTGGCCGCGGCCGACGCGAGGACCGCGACGAACAGCGCGACGCCCAGCACCGGGCCCATGACGGGGCCGGCGAGGGCGGCGAAGACGTTGTCGGAGGTGCCGGGGTTGGCGAGTCCGAGGCCCTGGTCGCCGGAGCCCACGATCATCTGCGCCGCGACGCCCGTCAGCAGGTACGAGCCGACGAGCACGGTCATGGCGACGAGCGCCGCACGGCCCGGCGTACGGCTGCTGCCGCTGGTCTCCTCGTTGGCGGTGAGACACGCGTCCCAGCCCCAGTACATGAAGATCGACAGGGACAGACCGGCCGTGAACGCCGCGAAGGACTGGACGGCGAACGGATTCAGCCACGACCAGGAGAAGTGTGCCGAGGTGGGGAAGTCCGCGCCGCCGGCCTTGGTGAAGGCCATGACCACGAAGACCGCCAGGACCAGCAGTTGCAGGGCGACCAGGGTGTACTGCAGGCCCTTGGTCGCCGTCATGCCGCGATAGCTGATCACGGTGGCCACGGCGATGAGCGCCAGACAGGTCACGATGTGGACGGCCTTGTTCCCGTCGAGCCCCGCCACCGAGTCGCTGCCGGTGATCTCGCCGGCCAGCAGCCAGAAGTAGGAGGTGGCCACGCCGGCCAGGTTGGACAGCACGATGATCGTGGCGATGACCAGGCCCCAGCCGCACATCCAGCCCACGCGCGGGCCGAACGCCTTGACCGTCCAGGTGAACGAGGTGCCGCAGTCGGGCATGGCCTTGTTCAGCTCGCGGTAGGCGAAGGCGACGAGCAGCATCGGCAGGAAGCCGGCCAGGAACACGGCGGGCATCTGCACGCCGACCTCGCCGGCGGTGGAGCCGAGCGTCGAGGTGAGGCAGTACACCGGGGCCACGGTGGACACCCCGATGACCGCGCTGCCCAGCAGGCCCACGCTGTTGCCGCCCAGGCCCTTGCTGCGCATGCCGTCGGCGGGTGCCCCGCCGTCTTTGGCAGTGGCCGGGGAACGCGTGTCCAGCTGAGTCATGAACAAGACGTTAAATCCTGCGTTTTCCGTGGTGCGATCACTTGAGGTGAGGTAAAGAGTGCACCAATGACCTGACTTTCATGCCACCTGACGGCAGATTCACCTCGTTTTCCAAGGCGAAGGCAAACCTTGATCGATAGTTTCAAAGTGTGAGCGGCGAGTGTCCGATATTCGGTTACCGCACCGCTGTCCGATTTACGACGGTCGGAGGATTCCGTGCGATCCGCGTCACATCTGACCCCGCTGCCGGTCGCGTGTCCGTCGCGGCAGCCTCCGGACGACGTGGATCGGGAGCAGCACCGGCACGGCGGTCACGACCCTGACGACGGGCGCCGCTGCGGCCCTGCTCCGGGCCCGGCACCATGTCCAGGAGGACGGCCTCGCCGTCGCCCGGGCATTCGACGCGAAGGGGCCGAGCGAGGCCCCGTCGAAGGCCCGGGCTTCCGGCCTGAGAGTGAGGATGCGGGGCGGGAACCGTTACGTTCGTCCGGTGTCGAGCGCGAAGGACACAGCGATGACCACGCACACGGGCAAGGTGATCTGCGACATCACGGTTTCGGTCGACGGGTACTCGGCCGGGCTCCACCAATCCGAGGAACGTCCGTTCGGTGAGGACGGCGGCGACGGCTCGGGCGCCGCCCTGCACGCCTGGATGTTCGACACCCCCGACGAGAACCGGGCCGAGCTCGACCGGTTGTCCGCCGCCGGGGCGTTCATCATGGGACGCAACATGTTCGGCCCGGTCCGTGGTGAATGGGGCCGGCGGTGGAACGGCTGGTGGGGCGACGATCCGCCGTTCCACGCGCCGGTGTACGTGCTGACCCACCACCCTCGCGAGGCGCAGCCCATGGCCGGCGGAACGACATACCACTTCGTCACCGACGGCATCGCGTCGGCGCTGGCCCGGGCACGTGCGGCGGCCGGTGACGGTGATGTGCTGGTCCACGGCGGTGCGACCACCGTCAACCAGTACCTCGCCGCCGGCCTCATCGACGAGCTGCGGTTGCACATCGTGCCGCTCGTGCTCGGCGCCGGCACGCGGCTGTTCGAGGGCGTCCCACCGGTGGCGCTGGAGCAGGTGACGTCGCGGCCGGCGAGCCTGGTGACTCATGTGACCTACCGCGTACCGCGGCGGGCCTGAGGCGCCGACGTCCGACCGCGTCCCGCACTCGGCAGGGTCGGTGGTGCTTGACCGGTGACTCTTCGGGTACCGCGTGGAGGTGAGGACGGTGTGTTCGTGCCGGCAGGTGATGGTTGAAAGTGATGCCTTCGTGACTCGCCTCAGTGGCTCCGGGGACGACTCGGCCGGCGGATCAGTCGGTGACCACGTTGCCCTCGCGCCGGAGATCGCCGACGCCGTGGAGTCTCTGACGACTCTGTGGACCGTGGCGGCTCAGGGGGCGAGCACGCGCCTGTCTCCGCACCGGTTGCGGGCCCTGCGCCTCCTGGAGTCGGAGCCGGGCCTCAACCTCACCTCTGGCGGAGCGCATGGAGATGGGGCTGCCGACCGCCGGCCGGCTGTGCGACAGGATCGAGGCGGCCGGTCCGCTGGAGCGTGTGCTGCATCCGCGCAAGCGGCGTGAGGTGCAACTGCGCCTCACCGGACACGGCCGGCAGATGCTGGACGAGGTGGCGTGGCGCCGGGCACGCGCGCCGGCCGCCGTGCTCGCGGCCATGGACCGGCCCGTCCGGGAAGCGCTGCACCGCGGCCTGCCGGGCTTTCTGGCCGCACGGAACCGCGGCGTTCGGGACACGGGGACGGCCCGAGGACTGACCGGGCTCCGAACGCGAAGACGCCCGTGCCGTCCGGGTTCGGGTGCCCTTCGGTCCCGGCTCATGACGCCCCCGCGCGGACCGGGGGGAAGCCGGCGACCCAGTCGGTGAGGGTGGCGGTGGTGCCCTGGCCGGGACGGCTTTCGAGCGTGAACTCCTGGACGAGTCGCTCGGCCCCGCTCAGGCCCAGCCCCAGGCCGCCGCCGGAGGTGTAGCCGTCGGTCATGGCCAGCTCGACGTCGCGGATGCCGGGTCCGGCGTCGATGAAGGACAGCCGCAGCCCGCGAGCGGCGCCGTCCTCGAGCGGTGTCATCTCCAGGTGCCCTCCGCCGCCGTGCACCAAGGTGTTCCTGGCCAGTTCGCTGGCCGCGGTCACCAGTTTCGTCTGCTGCACCAGGCCGAAGCCGAGGCCTGCCGCGGCCTGACGCACTTGCTGACGTACCCAGCCCAGATCCACGTCCGAGCCGATGGGCAGGCGGGCGGCCGGGACGAGTGGGGCATGCATCACGCACCCTCTTCCGGGTGAGCGGGCGGGGCCGGCCGAGGGGACCGGTCCAGCAAGGACAGTGCCGCGTCCACGTCCAGGGCCGTCACCAGGCCGGGCAGGGTGAGGCCCAGCTCTTTGGGGGTGCTGGCCACGGCGGGCCGCATGCCGGTCAGCACGGTCCGGGTGGCCGGCAGGCTCGCACTCGCCGCGATCTCGGCCAGGACGCGGCCGAGGAAGGAGTCGACCATGTCCAGGCCGGAGATGTCGATCACGGCGCCGGCCACCGGTGCCGGGCCGGAGGCGATGCGGTGGGCGACGTCGTACTGCAGTTGCTCGGCCGCTCCGTCGTGCAGTTCTCCCTGGAACGCGACCAGCAGGACGTCCCCCGGCGCGAGCACCGGCACGGACGCCGTGGGAGCGGCGAGGAGGCCGGTCACCGCGGGTTCGCTCCCGCAACCGGGCGTGGCGAGACGACGATGCCCTGCCGGTTGAGCGCGTAGGCCAGGGCATCGGCCAGGGTGGCTCGCGTGACGACCGGGCCGAGGTCGATGCCGAGGTGGACGATGGTCTGGGCGATGGCGGGCCGGATTCCGGAGACGATGCACTCCGCGCCCATCAGACCGGCCGCGGCGACCGTCTTCATCAGGTGCTGGGCGACGAGCGAGTCGACGGTCGGGACCCCGGTGATGTCGAGGATGGCGTACTGGGACCGTTCAGCCACGATCGCTTCCAGCAGGTTTTCCATGACGACTTGACTGCGGGCACTGTCCAGCGTGCCGATCAGCGGCACGGCGACGATGCCCTCCCACAGTTTGATGACGGGGGTGGCCACCTCCAGCAGTTGCTCGCGCTGGCGCGCGATCAGCTCCTCACCCGCGCTCACCGTCGTCTGCACGACCACCAGACGAAGCGTGCCCATCAAAACCGTCAACGCCAGCAGGCACGCGTGGGCCCGTTCGCCGACCGGCTCCTCGAACTCGTCCCGCATCAGCGCGCCGACCGGCTCGCGCAGGCCGGCGACCTCGTCGGCGATCTGCGACGGGCGGGCACCGGCCCGGCTGCGGGAGGCGGACATGCGGCCGAGCTGGTCCCGCACGGTGCCGAAGCCAGGAGCCCCTGCGTCCTCCAGCCGCCCGCTGCGGGCCACGTCCGCCAGGGCGTCCACCACGGACTTGCAGGCCTCGACCGCCTCGTCCCTCGAGACGGTGAAGACCGTGCGGAACAGCGCGGCGTCCGCCCATCGTTGGGCAATCTGTTCCCGGCGTCGTTCGAGGAACTCGGCCACGTCCTGCGTCACGTCAAGGGCATTGTCGTGCTCCGCCACCTGCATCGTCTCCCTGTTGCTCCTCATGACCCACCTGGGCCATGAGGCAATTATTGCCTCATGGCAAATATTGACACGCCGCAATGAGGCGGCCTGCACGCGATCGTCACGTCCCTGCGCCCCGGCCGTCAGCCGGTCGGCGGCCGTCCGTGCCAGTCCAGGCACACGACCAGGGCGTCGTCCTCCGGTGCGGCCTCGCCGCGATGACCGGTCAGCTCCCGCAGGATCGCGCGCGGCACCTCGGCGGCAGGCAGCAAGCGGGTCGAGTGGACGGCCCGGGCGAGGGCCGCCTCCCCGTACGCCTCTCCCTTCGGGGACACCACGGCGTGAACGCCGTCACTGACGAAGACCAGCCGGTCACCGGGCTCGACGTCGAAGTCCTGCACCACGTAGTCGGTCTCCTCGAACATGCCCAGCGGCAGCTGGGCGTCGAAGGAGACGCGTTCGACGGTGCCGCCCCGCAGTCGCCACAGCTCCGGCGAGCCCGCGTCCACGACGCTCGCACGGCCGGCGGCCAGATCGAAGTCGAACATGAGGACGGACAGGTAGCAGCGCCCCTGGTAGTGGGCATAGACGGCCTGGTCGGCCAGGGCGGCCTGATCCGCGATGGAGATGCCGGCGCGTCGGGCGTTGCGCAGGGCGTTGATGGCCAGGTTCGTCAGCATCGACGCCTCCATGCCCTCACCCATGCCGTTGGTCACGTACAGCATCAGGTGGTCGGCGGTGGCGGACCAGTCGAAGTTGTCGCCGAAGATGGCGTAGGCGGGCTCCAGCTGAGCCGCCAGTTCGTACTCGGGGCGGGAGCACGAGCGGCCGGGCAGCAACTGCCACTGCATCTCCGCCGCCAGGGTCAGCCGGTCCTTGCGGCGCGCCTGCAGATACAGGTCCGTATCGCGTTCCGCCACCATCACCTCGTGCCCCAGCACGTCCGCGATCTCGGCGAGTTCGGCCTCCCACTGCCGCGCGGCGTCCGCCTCGGCCAGGGTGACGGACAGCACACCGAGCCGGTCGCCGCGCACAGCGACCGGCAGATGCAGGCGTGCCCGCCCGTCCCGGGTCTCCTCGCAGTACGGCCTCTGCGAGCCGAACGCCCGGCCTGCCGCGCTGTTGTGCACGGACACCGGTTCCATGGTGTGCGGCAGTACGGAGACAGGCTGAAGCACGGTCAGGCCGTAGTCAGCCATGAAGAGCTCGACGTCCTCCGCGCCGTACTGGTCGATCAGTACGGCACGGATGGCATCGAGCAACTCGTGGGGAGCCGCTGTACGCAGAGCACGTTCAGCGACCATAAATCTGTTCATGATGAGAAATGCACCTGTCCTTCGCCGAATAGCGGGCCCACTCCGCTCGCGGAGTCGCGTCGGGTGGCCCGAGTCATGCGTGACCAGCGCGTGCGCCTAGTACGCTGGCAGGCACCCCAGTGCCTGCGAGAGTGTGATCGTGACTGCCTTCCGCCGCCGCCCGGAGCCCGACGAGGTCGCTCGTGTGACCACGACGGCCGTTGAGCTGCTGGAAGTCGTCTGGGGCCGGGCTTCCACGGCGCCCACCTCCGCGTCCCAGCTGCGCGTGCTGCACATCCTCGAACACCACGACGGCATCAACCTGCGCACCCTGGCCGAGTTGCTGGCGTCCACGCCACCGTCCACCAGCCGGCTGTGCGACCGGCTGCATGCGGCCGGATTCGTCGAGCGGGTGCCGAGTCCGGCGGACAGGCGCGAGGTGCGGCTGCACCTCAGCAGCCGGGGCCGCGCGTTCCTCGCCGACCTGCGCGCGCGCAGAGAGAGGGAGTTGCGGAACGTGCTGGCGGACATGCCCGCCGGCAAGCGGGTCGCCCTGCTGGAGGGGCTGGAGGCTTTCTGCGCCGCCGCGGCCGCGCAGACGCACGAGGGCGTCTCGGACTCCGGCAGCCGGACCGCCTGAACCACCGTTCGCGGCACCGGAGCCACTGCCGCCCGCGGCCACTTGCGACCAGCGCACGGAGCGGTCTCCGTCCACCGGAGCATTCCTGGTCCTCCCCCGCAGTCCGACACGGCCACCCCGTTGCCTCGAGGCCATTGTTGTCAAACGGCAACAACGCTGCTCGGCAGCCCTTTCCGTGGCTCGGCTACCCCCTGAAGCGCATCTTCTGCACCAGTTGTGCGGAGATATCGAAAATGAGCCAACCCTTCGTCCCCCAGGCGTGTTCGTGAACCCGCCGGGCAGTCGCGGCGACAGCCGACGCCACGAACCGGACGGTCGGCCATCGTGAGGAGAGAAAGGAACACGCATGAGGAGCAGGGGGATGAAGGCGGGCGCGATCGCGACAGCCGTCGCCATGGGGAGCGTCGCCCTGACGGGCTGCGGTGACGACGGCGAACCGGCGGCCGACGGATCCACCGCCTCGACGAGCGCGAGCAGCTCCGCCGGAAGCCGGCAGCAGGACACCACGGCCGTGCGCAACGCCTACGACAGAACGGCCGAGGCCGAGACCGCCAAGATGACGATCAAGGTGAAGGCAGACGCGAACGGCAAGTCGGTGACCGCCGACGGCCGCGGCGCCCTCGACCTGGCCGAGGGAGACAGCACCATGACCATCACCGCCGAGGGCCAGAGCATCGAGCAGCGAGTGGTCGACCAGGTCCTCTATCAGAAGGCACCCGACCCGAAGGCCTCCGGCGGCAAGTCCTGGATGAAGATCGACTTGAAGCGCGTGGCCGGCCGGCAGGGCGCGAACCCGCAGCAGATCGGTGACCCCGCCCAGTCCGCCGCCTACGCCAAGGCGGTCACCGACAAGGACGTCTCCGAGGTCGGCACCGAGGAGATCAACGGTGTCGACACCACGCACTACAAGGTGTCGATCGACGTCGCGAAGCTTCCCGGCGGCGCACAGCTCGGCAAGCAGATCGGCCCGACGCTGCCCATGCAGATCTGGCTCGACGACGAGGGCCGCATCCGCCGCCAGCAGATCGAGATGGCGCTCAAGACGCCGGCCTCCGCCCGGCCCGAAGGGGGCGTCGCATCCCAGGTGAAGGTCAGCACGCTGATGGAGTTCTCCGACTTCGGCACGAAGGTCGACGCCGAGGCCCCGCCGGCCGGCCAGGTGACCGATGTGACGGACCAGGTGGCACAGGGCGGCCGAACCCAGAACTGACCGCCCGGATGTGCAGGGGCCGGTTGCTCCGTACTCGGCTCAGCCGGCCCGCTCCGCCAGTTCCTCGATGCCGCGCAGCGTTCCCTCGATCCCGGCGCGGAGCTCCTCCAGGCGCATGGCGACGATCTCCTTCTCCCGGTCCGGCATGCGCTCGACGGCGAGCGTGACGCCGCTGCGCCCCGGCCCGAGCACGGCCGTCTGGCGCAGCCGGGTGCCGTCGCCGTCGGCCTCGAGCTCGTAGCACCAGGAGGCCAGCGCCCGCGCGGGGTCGAGGGTCGGCTCACCGAAGCGGCCGTCGGCGTCCAGGACGGCCCAGGCGAACACCCGGTGCTCCTCCAGCCGCACGACCTGGGAGACGGTGCGCCACTCCCCCAGCAGACGGTGACTGTTGTGCCCCTCGAAGCGCGCGCCGACGGCCGGACCCGGCACGCCGTCGAGCCAGGCCACCCGCTGGAGCTCCGGACTGAGCCGGGCAGGCAAGTGGATGTCGGTCACCAGGTCCCAGACGCGCGCCACGGCCGCCCGGACCAGCACCTCGCACCGCACCTGTGGAAGCTCCGCAGAACCCATGTCGTCCCCTCCGTCTCCGCCCCCGCACGGGCCGGCGCCCGCGGCAGCCGTGGCTCGCAGGCTAGCCGAGGCCACCGTCCGTGCTGGCGGTGGCCCGGGTACGGATTAAGCTTCCCGGGCCCCGGCGGCGCAGGACGTCCGCGGAAGACAGGCAGGTGGAGGAACGATGCCGGACCAGGCTTCAGCGCCCGTGCGCACGAGCACGCCGGAACAGCGGGACGGTGCCGGTCCGACCGGTGCGCAGCGGCTGCGGCGCCGTCTGGAGCGGCTGATCGGCGTCGCCGCCACCGAGGGGAACGAACTCACCGCGCTGCGCAACGGCGACCAGATCTTCCCGGCCATGCTGGCGGCGATCCGGTCGGCGGAACACACGGTCGACATGATGACCTTCGTGTACTGGCGGGGCAGCGTCGCCGACGACTTCGCCACCGCCCTCGCGGACCGGGCCCGGGCCGGGGTCCGGGTGCGGCTGCTGCTGGACGGGTTCGGCGCCAAGGAGATCGAACAGGAGCTGCTCGACCGCATGGACGCCGCCGGTGTGCAGGTGGCCTGGTTCCGCAAGCCGCTGTGGCTGTCGCCGTTCAAGCAGAACCATCGCTGCCACCGCAAGGCGCTGATCGTCGACGAGCACACGGCGTTCACCGGCGGCGTCGGCATCGCCCAGGAGTGGTGCGGCGACGCCCGCAACCCGGACGAGTGGCGCGACACGCACGTCAAGGTGCGGGGCCCCGCCGTGGACGGGATCGCCGCGGCGTTCGCCCAGAACTGGGCCGAGTGCCACGACGACCTCTACGACGACCGGGACCGGTTCACCGAGCACACGCAGCCCGGCACCTCCGTCGTCCAGGTGGTGCGCGGATCGGCCAGCTTCGGCTGGCAGGACATGCAGACCCTGATCCGGGTGATGCTCACCTCCGCCGAGCACCGCTTCCGCCTGGCCACCGCCTACTTCGCGCCGGACGCCTACTTCATCGGCCTGCTGTGCGCCACCGCCCGGCGCGGGGTGAAGGTGGAGATCCTGCTGCCCGGCCCGCACACCGACCAGCGGGCCTGCCAGCTGGCCGGGCAGTACCACTACGCACGGCTCCTCGACGCGGGCGTGTCGATCCGCCAGTACCAGCCGACCATGATGCACGCCAAGATCATCACGGTGGACGGGGTGGCCTCGCTGATAGGTTCCACCAACTTCAACCGGCGCTCCATGGACCACGACGAGGAGGTCATGCTGGCCGTGCTCGACGAGGAGTTCACGGCCGGTCTGGACCGGGACTTCGACGCGGACCTGGAGCGCAGCGTCGCGATCGACCGGGCCCGCTGGAAGCGCCGCGCCGCGCTGCAGCGGGTGAAGGAGGCCGCGGTCCTGCCCGTCCGGCGGTTCCTGTAGGCGTCCCGGGCGCGGCTCGCGCGGCTTGTCCGTGCTCGCGGCCCCGCACTACGTTGCGGACGTGGATCTCTTCTCACACTCCTGGACGGCGCTGCGCGCCGCCGTCGCCGGGCTACCGGACGAGGACTACGCGAAGCCCTCCGGCTGTGCCGGCTGGCTGGTGCGGGACCTCGTGTGCCATCTGGTCATCGACGCGCAGGACGTCCTGATCACCCTCGTCACCCCGGCCGATGCGGAACCGACCGTCGACGCGGTGACCTACTGGAAGACCGGGGACCGGCCGCCGACCGGCGACGACCCCCTCGACGCGCTGATCGTCCGGCTGGCCGCCGCGTACGAGGACCCGCGGCTGCTCGCGTTCCACCTCGACGACGTCGGTTCCGCCGCGGGCCGCGCCGCCGGGCTCGCCGACCCCGGCGCCCGGGTGAGCACGCAGGGCGAGGTCCTCACGGCCGGCGACTACCTGACCGCGTACGTCCTGGAGTGGACGCTGCACCACCTCGACCTCATCGCGCACCTCCCGGAGGTGCCGGGGCCGCCCGCGGAGGCACTGGCCCACTCCCGCGCGGCGCTGGAGAGGATCGCCGGCGCCGCCTTCCCGGCGTCGTTCACCGACACGGACGCGCTGCTCGTCGGCACCGGGCGCCGGGCACCGACCCGCGCGGAGGAGGGCGCACTCGGCGGGCTCGGCGCGCGCCTGCCGTTGGTGCTCGGCTGACCCGGACGGGGACGGGACGGGGGTACGCAAGGAGGGAGTTGACCCTCGACCTGGTCAAGGGCCCAGAGTCTTCGGCGTGGAGAGCGAGATGCGCAGTATCGGGGAGACGGCCCGCGACAGCGGCCTGGGCGTGAGCGCCCTGCGGTTCTACGACCGTGCCGGTGTGCTGGTCCCCGCCCGGGTGGATCCGGTGAGCGGCTACCGGTGGTACGCGCCGGAACAGGTGGAGGAGGCCCGGGTGCTGGCCAGGCTGCGGCGGGCCGGGATGCCGCTCGCGGACCTCCGGCTGGTGCTGGCGGGCTGGGCCGGCCCGGACGCCGCCCTGGTGCGGACCCTCCTCCAGGCGCATCTGCGCCGCCTCGAACAGGGGCTGTCCGATGCCCGCGACGAGTTCTCCACGCTCCGCGCCCTACTCGATCACAGGGAGAACCCCATGACGTCGCTCCGTACCGCCACCGTCCGGCTGTCCGTCCCCGCGCCCGAACTGGCGGCCGCGCTGGACACGGTCCGCTTCGCGTCCGGCACCGACCCCGAACTGCCGGTGCTCGGCGGGGTCCTGTTCGACCTGGAGGACGGTGCGCTGCGCCTCGTGGCCACCGACCGGTACCGGCTCGCCGTGGCGCGTCTCGGTGCGGCCGGGCACGACGGGCCCCGCGTACAGGCCGTCGTGCCGGCTCCGCTCGTCGACGCGATGCGTGCGCTGCTGACCGGTGAGGAACCCGTACGGCTCACGGTGGACGGTGACCGCGTGATGCTCGACAGCGGGGACGGGCAGGCGGCCGGCCAGTGCCTTCCGCACGACTTCCCCGACTACCGCCGACTCGTCCGACTCCCCTCCGGACGCCGTACGGTCGTCGATGTCCCGGCGTTCCGGCGGGCCCTGGAGAGCGGTCCCGTCCGCCCGGACGAGACCGACGGGCCGGACCGCGCGCCGTACGACGTCAGCCTGCTGCACGTCGCGGACGACGACACGGTGACCGTCTGCGGGGACGCCGACGAGGCCCCGGACCGCGTGGCCGTGAACCGCACGTTCCTGCTGGAGGCGCTCGCCGCCGGTGCCCGGGACCGGCTGGTCCTGGAGTTCGGCGCGCCCAACGCGCCCCTCGCGATCCGCCGGACCGACGACGAGGAGACGTTCTCCCTGCTGATGCCGGTCCGCCTGGACAGCTGACCGGCGGGCGGCGTTGTCAGTGGCCTGTCCTAGAGTTCCCAGCACTTGATCACTGCGGTGCGGGGAGGCACGAATGGGGTGGGTGACGGCCGGGGACTACGAGGTCGCCCTGGACGACGGGAAGGTGGTGTGCCGCAACGCGGCCGGACGGCGGCTGAAGTCGGTACCCGCCAAGCTCGCGGAGGATCCGGCCGTGGTCGGGCTGCGGCAGCTCGCCGAGTGGCTGGAGCGGCACGAACGCCAGTGCCTGGCCGACGTGGAGCGGTGGATGGTCCGGTCGCTGCCCGTTCCCCTGGACGTCCTCACCCGGGTGTGGCCCGATCCGGCCTGGCGGTCCGCCCTGCACGACCTCGTGGTCACCGGGGCGGACGGCGAGGTCGCCGGGTTCCTGCGGGACGCCGACCCCGAGCGCGGGCTCGGCCTCGTCGACCTCGACGGCGACACCGTGCGCATCGCCCCCGCCCTGGTCCGCCTTCCGCACCCGGTGCTCCTGGAGGAGCTGGAGGAGCTGCGGGAGTTCGCGGTCGAACTCGGCGTCGAGCAGCGGGCCCAGCAGCTCTTCCGCGAGGTCTGGCACCGGCCCGCCGGACTCGACGCCGAGGCCGTCTCCGTCGAGGAGTACGCGGGCGGCACCTTCAGGGAACTGCGTTTCCTGCACGGGCGCGTCACCCAGCTCGGCTACCGCGTGCGCGGCGGATACTCCGTCTGCTCCATGCGCGAGGAGGGCCACGCCGTCGAGGCCAGGGTCTGGGTCGGCGACTACGAGGGCTACGAGGAGACGGAGACCGGACCCCTGATGTGGACCGACGCCGCCGGGCAGGTGCTGAAGCTCGGCCGGATCGGGCCCGTGGCCTGGTCGGAGGGCATGCGCATGGCCGCGGCGCTGTACGCCGGGCGGGACATCGAGGACGAGGAGCGGGCGGCATGAACGGGACGAACGACGCCGGCGGTTCCCTGTCCGCCGCCCCGGGCCCCGGCTCCGGCGGGTACGACGACGCGACGGCCGCCGCCCTCCTGGAGGCCGGCGCGGTGCTGCCGCCGGGAAGCACCGGCCGCGAGGACGCCGACACCCTCACGGTCCGCACCTACGCGCACCCCGCCCTGGGCGACCGCAGCGTCGTCCGGCTGGTGCCGGGCACGCTCGGCGACGCCGAGGACCTCGCGCTGGACTTCCTGGGGCTGGCCCGGGAGGCGGAGACGCCCGAGGTCGGGCAGGTGCGCCGGGAGACCCTCGGTTTCCCGGCCTGGGCCCTGGTCAACGACCCGGCCAACGGGCACCACGCGCTGGCCCTGGTCAAGGACGTCGAGCGGCTCGCCCGGCAGGCCAAGTCCCGTCCCGGCACCGCCAAGGAGGGCTTCGAGGAGCTCGGCGACCGGCTCGGCCGTGCCGTTCCGCACTTCCTGCCCACCTTCTACGAGCAGGCCGCCCGCATCTTCCTCCAGCACGACAACACCACCTACGCGGGCGCGTTCTTCGGCAAGGCCCGCGACGCCGAGCGGGTGCACGCGCTAGCCGTCGACGAGGAGCGGCAGCGGGCCGTCTTCCTGGAGTTCGCCTTCGCCGGGGCCCTGACGGTCAAGGCGCTCAAGCAGCACGTGAAGGACCTCTCCGCGCGGCTCGACGGCGCCGAGGCCTGGGACCAGTTCCGGCAGTTGACGGTGGAGCGCTGCGCGGCGGGCATGCCGCCGTACGCGTCGCTGCCGCAGGACGCCCGGGCGCTCGTCAAGGCCGCGGGCCTTCCCCGGGCCGAGGCCGAGGCCGCACTGGTCGCCGACCTGATCGCCTCGCCGGCCGCGGTGCGGGCGCCCGCCTCCTTCTGGACCGCCTACCGGACCACCCTGACCGTCCTCGCCGTACAGCGGCCGGACGTACGGGCCCGGCTGCTGGAGATCATGCCGGCCGGGCTGGACCGCACGACGAAGGCCGACGAGTTCTGGCTGGAGCTGCTCACCGAGTGCGGCGCCGACCGGCTGCTCACCGGCGAGGGCGACGAGACCGGAGAGACAGGAGAGGGTGACCGGACCGCCGGCGCCGACGCGTCCGAGGGCGTGGACGCCGCCGACTGGCTGACCCGGTGGGCCGCCCACCGCAAGCACGGCGGCACCGTCAGCGACCGCTCGCCGGCCACCCTGGACCTCGTCGCCCGGATGGCCCCCCGGCTGCGCGCCGAGGAACGCCCCGTGGACCTGTTCAGCGGCCGTCGGCACACGGGCGTCGACGTCGACCTGCTCGATTTGTGCGCCGCCGAGGACGTCCCCCTGGCCCTCCCGGACCCCGGCACCGAGGTCCACATGAGGCTGAACGAGTGGGTGCTCTCCGACCGGCCCGGACGGCGCGACCTGGCCGCCGTGGCCGCCGACCCCCGGCTGCGCCCCCTGCTGCTGCACGCCGTCGGCGCGGTGGGCGGCGACCGCAACGGCTCCCGGGCCCTGGAGCGCGTCGCGGAACACCCCGTCCTCGGCGACGTGCTGCGCGAGTGGCTGGACGACGCGGTCGGTGAGCTCGCCGGCGCGTCCGGCCTGCCCGGTGCCCGCGCGGCGCTGAACCGGCTGAGCCCCTTCCGTGCCGTGGCCCCGCGCGTCAGTCCCGAGGCCGTCGCCCGGGTCGCCGGGTACGCGACGGCACCCCTGCTCGGGCGCACCCTGCGGGCCGGCGTCCTGGACGAGCTGGGCTGGCCCGCGCTCGACGAGGCGCTGCGGCTGCTCGACGCCGAGACGCGCAAGGACCGCGACAACACGCTGACCGTGAACGAGGCCTGGCCCTTCCTGATCCTGTCCCGCGGGACCAAGGCGCTCGTCGTGGGTCCGGACGGCGTCGTGCTCGAGCACGAGCTGCGGATACCGGTCGTCCTGAGGCGCTGGGAGCGCCCGCAGTTCCGCTACACCGACGGTGAGCTGCTGGTGGTGTGGTGGCACGAGGGCAAGCAGTGCGGCTACTGGTCGTCCCGGCCGGCCGAGGTGATCACGCTCTCCGGGGAGCGCGTGGTCCACGGGTGGTACGGCGACCACGCCGGCTCCCCCTCGCTGCCGCTGCCCGGCGGCGGCCGGGTCACCGGAGGCCGTACCCTGCACGCCGGTGACACCGTCCTGCCCGCCGGCCGTCCCGTCCTCGGGGACGGCACGCTGTTCTGGCGTCAGGGCAGGCAGGGACGGCAGCGGGTGTGGCTGGAGTACGACCCGCAGACGGGCACCCACGGACGCGCCTCCCTGCCCGCCTTCCTGCGCTCCGGCATCCGGGACGACGCGACGCTGCTGCAGGACGAGTGCGAGACGCTGCCTCTGCAGCCCGGCCTGGAGAGCAGCCCGTTCGGTACCGACGGGAGCGTCGTCGGCCGCTGGGTGCGGGCCGAGGACGAGACCGAGGAACTGCGCACGACCACGGGTACGCCCGACGGACGCACCGTCACGCTGAGCACGCCACGGGGCGCGGCGCGCGCGGTGCCGCTCGGCGCGCTGCGGCTGCCCGGGGGCGCCGAGCCGGTCGTGGCCCGGACGCACCGGAGGATCTCCCTGTTCGCGCCGGACGACCGTACGGCGGGCGGCGAGCTCGGCCACGTCACGCCGAACGAGCGGGGCGGGACGTTCGCCGGGGGCACGCGCTTCGTGCCGCCGGTCGCCTTCTGGCACGCGTTGCGGCCCCGGGACGAGGCGGCGTCGGCCGTCCTGCGGTCCCTCACCGACGAGCGTGCGGCCGAGGTGCTGGCACAGGCGGCCGAGGCGCTGGCCGAACGCGAGGCCCAGGTGGCCGCGGCGGCCCGGGCCGGCGAGGCGACGGACAGTCCCGTCCAGGCGGCCGGTGGCACGGCCGGCGCCCGGAACCCCAGCGGCACCGGTGGCTCCGGCACGGCGGCGGACGCCGACGGCCGGCCCGTCGTGCCGAGCGCCGACGAGGCCGTGCGCCGGGCCGTGTCCCGGTCGCTGCCCGGCCTCACCGACGAGCGGATGCTGACCGGCGTGGTCGGCCTGGTGCGCACGACGCTCCAGGTCGCCGCACAGGCCACCACGTTCGCGACGCCGCCCGTGCAGAAGCCGAAGCAGGACCGCCGGCTGATCGAGGGCATGTTCGCGGACTACCGCCCCGAGCACGGCACCGACGAGATCCTGCGCGAGGCCACCTCCGGCCTGACCGGGCTGTGGGGAGGCTACGGCGGCCGGGACCAGTGGCAGACGCTCCGTCAGGTCCGCGCGGTCAACCACGTGCTGTCGGGGAAGCCCGCCGACGGCAGGAAGCTGCCCGACCCCGGCCGTCTCGCCGCCCTGGGCGACGGGTGGCGCAGCGAGGAGCACACGGTCCCCGGCGCCGGCCTGCTCTGGCCGCCGCTGCTGGCCGTGCTGCGCCCGCTCGCCTACCGTGCCGCCTCGCCGGCCCTGCCCGCCGCCGAGCGCGAGGCCCTGTTGCTCCTGCTCGAGGCGCTCGCGGAAGGACTCCTCACCGCGCCCGGTGGCGCCCTGCGCGAGGTCGTGCTGAGCGAGCCGCGAGACAACGGGCAGCGCGTCGGGCAGGTGCTGCGCCGCGACGGCCGTACCGTCGTCGTCCTCGCCTGCCAGAGCACCGACTACGCCCGTGACCGTGTCCACTGGCTCGCCCTCGACCACGATCCGACGGGCCGGTTCGGGGCGATCGCCCACTTCGCCCTGGAGCGTGAGCGCCGGCGCACCCCGGCGCTCACGGCCGACGAGCTCACCGCCGTCGTCCGGCTGGTCCGGGACAAGGAGGCCGCTCCCTGGCAGGCCGAGGCACCGGCCGCGCTCGCCGAGGCGACGGGCGGGGCGCTGGGTCCCGTCCAGGCCGCGGTACTGCTCGCGGGGCATCCGGCGGACCCGGGCGCCGGGACACTGGCCGTCACCGGCCTGAAGCCCCGTCAGTTCGCCGCGGCCAAGGGGATGCTCGGCTCGCTCACCGAGGAGGACCGGGCGGCACTCATCGGCGCCCTGCTGCCCGGGGACCCGGCCGACCTGTGGACGTCCGGGCCCGACACGCGGACGGCGGGCCGGGTGTGGGCCGAGCGACTCGGCGACCTCGTCCGCGTGCCCGAGGACCTGGCCGCCTGCCTCGACGGGCTGCCGACCGCGTACGCCGAGTCCGTCCTCAATCCGTCCCGCACCGCGTGGATCGCCCGCACGACCGTGCAGCGGCCGGACGAGGAGGGCCGTCTGGCCGCGGCGGACCCCGCCGCGCTGCCCGGCAGCCACCACCTGACCGGCGCGGTCGCCGCCCTCGGCTCGCTCGCCTACGCCCTGCCCCACGGCCACCCTCTGCGTGCCGCCCTGCCGGACGGTCTGGCCGCGCTGCGGCGCCGCGTCGCCGACCCCGGGCTGCTTCTCGACGTGAACATCGGGTGGACCGAGAAGGGCGGGTACACCGCCGGCGAGGTGCGCAAGGCCTACGGGCTGCCCGAGACGGGCGGCGCCGACGTGGACGGCACGACCTGGGTCGGGGAGGCGCTCGCGCTGCGTCCCTGGCACGGGGACGCGGAGACCGTTCTGATCCGCCCGGCCGGCCTCACCGGGCCGGACGACGCCGTCCTCGGGCTGCTCGAAGGACTCGTGGGCCCCTCGCGGGCGACGGGGCTGCGGGCGCTGCGGACCCTTCTCGGCGACGAGCAGGCCCGGGCCGTCGCCGCCGGGCAGGAACCCGAGGGGCCCGTCGGCTACGCCCAGGATCCCGCGGTCGGCGCGCCGGACCTCGTCGCCGAGGTCGCCGGGGCCCACGGCCTGGGCGAGGACGCCGCGGCGCTCTACCTCCAGCTGCTCGCCCTGCCCGATCCGACGGACCGCAACGTGGCCCGCTGGACCGGCTGGAAGCCCGCCCGTCTGAAGAAGGCCCGCGCCGAACTCGCCGCGACGGACCTGGTGGTGGAGGCCAAGCGGCCCCGCGCCGGCCGCACGCTGTTCCTGCCCTGCGGCTGGCTCGACCTCAAGTCCCCGGCGCTGCCCGTGGAGACGTGGAAGGAGGGCCTCTACCCGGTGCGGGGCGGGCTGCGGGCCGTGCCGCTGCTGCCGGTGCCCGAGCTGTTCGCCCGGGCCTGGGACCGCGTCCGCTCCGGCGACGCGCCCGCCTACGAGGAACTCGTCACCCGGCCCGCACGCAAGGGCCGCCGCCGATGACCACCGCTCCGAGCCCACTGGAAGACCCGTCGATGACCACCGCTCTGTCCCCCGCCCCCGTCCGCCAGATCGTGCCGCCGGAGGACCGGTACGCCACCGAACTGGCCTTCCTCGCCGCCTACGACGCGGGCCCGCGTCCGCCCGCCTGGCGGCTCACGCCCCGGGCCGTCGTCACCTTCGTCATGGGCAGCGAGGGCCGGGCCCTGCGGCTGCCCGACGACGCGGAGGTGCCCGACGGGGTGCCGCGCCGGCTGGCGGTGGAGGGCAAGTTCGTCGGCGACCGGGCGCTGGTCGAGCGGTGTGTCGTCACCCTCGCCGGGGAGCGCGGCCTGCTGCTCGTGGGCGAGCCCGGCACCGCGAAGTCCCTGCTGTCCGAACTGCTGTCCGCCGCCGTGTGCGGCACCAGCGGGCTCGTCGTGCAGGGCACGGCCGGCACGACCGAGGACCAGCTCAAGTACGGCTGGAACTACTCGCTGCTGCTCGCCCAGGGACCCAGCCGGCAGGCGCTCGTGCCCTCTCCCGTGCTGACCGCGATGGGCCGCGGCGCCCTGGCCCGGGTGGAGGAGGTCACCCGCTGTCTGCCGGAGGTGCAGGACTCCCTGGTCTCCCTGCTCTCCGAGCGGCGCATCGCCGTGCCCGAACTGTCGGGCACCGACGACGCCCTGGCCCACGCGGCGCCCGGGTTCAACCTCATCGCCACCGCCAACCTGCGCGACAAGGGCGTCTCGGAGATGTCCGCCGCGCTCAAGCGCCGCTTCAATTTCGAGACCGTCGGTCCCATCCCCGACCTGGACGCGGAGACTTCGCTGGTCCGCAGCCAGGCGCGGGCCGCGGTCGAACGGGCGGGGGCGCCCTTCCGGGTCGACGACGCCGTGCTGGAGGCGCTGGTCGTCGCCTTCCGCGACCTGCGCGAGGGCCGGTCGGCGGAGGGCTGGGAGGTCGAGCGGCCGTCCACCGTGATGAGCACCGCGGAAGCCGTGTCCGTCGCGGGTGCGCTCGGGCTGGCGGCGGCCTACTTCCCCGGCGACCGCGACGTGCTGGGCCTGCTGCCCGGGCATCTCCTCGGTGTGGTGCGCAAGGACGATCCCGCCGACGCGGCCCGGCTGCGGGGCTACTGGGACGGTCCGGTGCGGCGCCGCGCGGAGCAGGGTTCGGCGACCTGGCGCACCCTGTGGGACCTGCGTACGGTCCTGGAGGCCTGACCGCCGTGTCCCTTCTCCCGCCCTCCCTCCCCGCCCCGTCGCTGACGCCCGGCGAGGCGGCCGACGCCCTCACGGATCCGGCGGCGCCCTACCTCGTCGGCGTACGGCATCACGCGCCGTCCCTGGCCGCGGCCGTGCCCGCGCTGCTGGACGGGGCGGCACCGGACGTCCTGCTGATCGAGCTGCCCGCCGAGATGCAGGCGTGGCTGCCCTGGCTCGGCCACGAGGAGACGCGGGCGCCGGTCGCCCTGGCGGCGGCGCCCGCCGACGGGGGCGGGGGGCCGGCGTTCTATCCCTTCGCCGACTTCTCGCCCGAACTGGCCGCCGTGCGCTGGGCGGTACGGCACGGCGTCCCGGTCGTCGCGTGCGACCTGCCGCTGGCCGACCGGGCGTGGAGCGGCGGGCGGGGTCCCGTGGCGGAGTCCGGGCCGCGTGACCTGAGCCGTGCCCTGCGGGCCCGGCTGACCGGCCGCCCCGGCGAGGATCTCTGGGACCGGCTCGTCGAGGCGACGGCTCCCGGCTCCACGCCCGAGGAGCTGCGCCGTGCCGCGCTGCTGACCGGGTGGGCGCTGCGCGAGGAGGCGGCGGCCTCGGGCGGGGTGCCCGAGCTGGATCTGCGCCGCGAACAGTGGATGCGCGACCGGGTGGCCGCCGCCACCGCGCACGGGGAGCGGGCCGCCGTGGTCGTCGGCGCCTTCCACGCCCCGGCACTGGCGTTCCCCGCCGGGCAGGGCGAGGCGTGGGACGGCGCGGACGCCCGGGCCGGCCGGGAGGAGGGAGGCGCGGGGGCCGCAGGGCCCGGGTGGACGACCTCGCTCATCCCGTACACCTACGCGCTCCTGGACGAGCGGTCGGGCTATCCGGCCGGCATCCGGGACCCGGAGTGGCAGCACCTGGTCCTGGGGGCGGCGGGCGACCCCGCCGCGCTGGAGGAGGCGCTCGCCCGGACGGCCGTGCGGGTGTGCGCGCGGCTGCGTGACCTCGGACATCCGTCGGGGCCCGCCGACGCCCGTGAGATCACCCGGTTCGCCGCGGACCTCGCACGGCTGCGGGGGCTGCCGGCGGCCGGGCGGGGCGAGCTGGTCGAGGCGGTGCAGACGGTGCTCGCGCAGGGCGAGCCGTACGGCAGGGGGCGGGCCGTCGCGCGGGCGATGGAACACGTGCTCGTCGGCACGCGCGGCGGCCGTCCCGCCCCGGGCGCACCGCGCAGCGGTCTCGCCCCGGCGGTGGAGGCGGAGCTGTCGGACCTCGGGCTGCCGGGCCCCGCGGCCGACGGGTCCGGCGGTACGAAGGCCCGGGACCTCCGCCTCGATCCGCAGCGCTCCGTCCTCGACCGCCGGCGCGACCTGCTGCTGCGCCGGCTGACCGTGTGCGGGGTGCCGTACGCGGAGCCGCAGGAGGTCGTCGGCGCGGGGGGCGCCGAGGCGCTCACCACCCGGTGGGAGGTGCGCTGGACACCGGCGACCGAGGCCATGCTGTCCGCTGCCGGCGTGCGCGGGGTGACGCCCGCCCAGGCCGCCGAGGGCGTGCTGCGGGAACGATGGCGGGCCGAGCTGGACGAGGGCGGCCCCACGCCCGCGCAGACGCTGGAGGGACTGCGGCAGGCGGCGGAGTGCGGTCTGCCGGAGCTGACGGACGCGCGGCTGGCGGAGGCCGCCGAGGTGCTGCCCGGTGCCGCGTCGCTGTCCGAACTCCTCGGCGGGCTCGGCCTGCTGGACCGGCTGAGGGCGGGGCACTTCGCCGGGCTCGGCGCCGACGAGGACCGTACCGCGCGGGCCGCCGCCGCGGCCGAGCTGCTCACCGCCGCCGCGGTGCGTCAGGTGGACGGCCTGACCGGCTCGGAGGACCCGGCGGACGCGCACGCCCTGCTGGAGCTGGCCCACCGGGCCGACCTCCTCGGCGGCGTCCGGCTGACCGACGCCCTGGCCCGGCTGGCGGAGGCCGGCTCGCCCCTGATGCGCGGTGCCGCCGGCGCCGTCCGGGTGCTCCTCGGGCAGGAGGACGCCCGAGTGCTCGGTGCGCGCGTCGCCGCGTGGGTCGACACGGCGAACGACCCCGCCTCCCGGGTCGCGCTCACCGCACGGCTGACGGGTCTGCTGACGGCCGCCGCGCCGTTGCTGGAGTCGGCCGCCCCGGCGCTCGAGCCGCTCCTGAACCGGGTGTCCGAACTGCCGGACCGGGACTTCCTCGACCGTCTGCCCGCGCTGCGCGGCGGCTTCGACGCCCTCAGCCCGGCGGCCCGCGACCGGCTCCTCGCCACCGTCGAGGAGCGGTTGGCGGTCGGTCGTCTGGCCGACACCGGCACCGTGGACCCCGTCGCCCTCGCCCGGTGGACCGGCGCGGACCTGGCGGCCCGGGCCACTCTGGACGCGCTCGGCCTGCTGCCCCCGCACCCGTCCGGGGAGGCCCGGACCGGCGGGCCCGACCGCGGGGACGGGGAGGCAGAGCCCGGCACCGCCGAGGAGCGCCGGCCCGCCCCCGCCGACCGCTGGCGGCTCGTGCTGGGCCGCCGCACCGACCGGCTGCCTCCGTCGGCGGCGGCGCTGGCCACGGCGTTGGACGAGCTGTACGGCAGCGGGCGCGGCGAGGGCAGCCGGGGCGAGGGGGCAGGTCACGGCGGTGGTGGCGGCCGGGAAGCGCCCTACCCCGGGGTGCGGGAGTGGTCCGAGGATCTGGCGGCGCTGTTCGGTCCGGGCATCCGCGAGGAGGTGCTCGCGGCCGCGGCCGCCGCGGGCCGGTCCGACGTCCTGGCCGAGCTCCACCCGGACAGCGCGCGGCCCTCCGTCGAGCTGCTGCGGACCGTGCTCCGGCACGCGGGCGGCCTGCCCGAGTCCCGGCTGGCCGCGCTGCGGCCGCTCGTCCGGAGCCTGGTCGAGGCGCTGACCCGGCAACTGGCCACCCGGCTGCGTCCCGCGCTGCACGGTACGGTCCTGCCCCGCCCGAGCCGCCGGCCGGGCGGCGGTCTGGACCTGGCCCGTACGCTGCGGGCCAACCTGGCCTCCGCGCACCGCGGTCCGGACGGCACCGTCCGGGTGGTGCCCGAGCACCCCGTCTTCCGCACCCGCGCCCGGCGCACCGCCGACTGGCGGCTGATCCTGGTGACGGACGTGTCGGGGTCGATGGAGGCGTCCACGGTCTGGTCGGCGCTCACGGCGTCCGTGCTGGCGGGGGTGCCTGCCCTGTCGACCCACTTCCTGGCGTTCTCCACGAAGGTCATCGACCTCACGGAGCACGTCGAGGATCCGCTGTCCCTGCTGCTCGAGGTCAGCGTGGGCGGCGGCACCCACATCGCCGCGGGCCTGCGGCACGCCCGCGAGCTCGTCACCGTGCCGTCCCGCACCCTCGTCGTGGTCGTCAGCGACTTCGAGGAGGGCTACCCGGTGGGCGGTCTGCTCGCGGAGGTCCGCGCCCTGGCCGGGGCGGGCTGCCACGTCCTCGGGTGCGCGAGCCTCGACGACGCGGGGCGGCCCCGGTACTCCACCGGTGTCGCGGGCCGGCTCGTCGCGGCGGGGATGCCGGTCGCCGCCCTCAGTCCGCTCGAACTCGCCCGCTGGGTAGGGGAGAAGATCGCATGAACCCGCACCTCCCGCCGGTCGACCCGGCGGTGACCGCCGAGCTCGTCGCGGCGCTGACGCCCCGGCTCCGCAAGCGGCTGGACGCGGCCGTCACCAAGGTGGCGGAACGGCCGGCGGTCCGCGAGGGCGACGTGGTGCGCGTCGCCGTGGACGACGACACCGGCCTGGAGCTGCACGCGTCCGGCGGCGTGGTGAGCGACGCGGAGGCGATCCGCTGCGGTTGCCTGCTGGCGCCCGCCTGCCTCCACCGCGCCGCGGCGGCGTCGGCCGCACCGATCGCCGACGCGACGGCCCACGCGGACCCGGACCCGACTTCAGACCTGGCATCGGTCCGGGACCCGGACCCGGACCCGACGGCGGCGACGGACCCGACTGCGGTCCCGGACCCGACGGCGGTCTCGCGCCCGGCCGCGCACCCGGCCCCGGCCCGTCCACCGGCCGACACCCGGGCCGCCCGACCGGCCCCCCACCCGACGCGGCCATCGGCAACCGGCCCGACGGGCCCCTCGATCATCACCTCGCCCCACCCACCGGCCACCGCCCCGAGGCAGCGCCCGGCCGCCGACCCGACGGTCCCCTCGGGCCCGGCCCCGCGCCGGCCACAGGTCACCGACCCGGCCACCCCGCCCACCACGGCCACCGTCCCATCCTCGTCCCCGGCCCCGCAGCCGTCGGTACCGGCCGCCACCCCAGCAGCCCCACCCGCCCCCGACGCACCCACCCCCGGACAACGCGACGCCGCGGTCGCCCTGTGGGCCGCGGCCGCCGCGGTGCTGGAGGCCGGTACGGACGGCGCCGGCGCCGTGGCGCAGGCGGAGCTGCTGCACGCCGCGCACACCGCGCGGCTCGCGGGGCTTCCCCGGGCGGCGGGCCTCGCGGTCGCCGTCGTCACGGCGGTGCGGGCCGCCCGGAGCGCCGACGTCGCCTACCGCCTCACCGACCTCACCGCCGCACTCCGCGACGTCCTGCTGCTCGCCCAGCGCCTCCCCGACGCCGGCGGGCCGGAGCTCACCGCCCTGCGCGGCAACGCCCGGCAGCCGTACACGCCGAAGGGCTCGCTGCGCCTGTACGGGCTGTTCTCCGAGCCCGTGCTCACGGCCACCGGATACGCGGGCGCCGTCACCTGGACCGCCGACGCCACGGGCAGGCTCCACACCGTCTCCGACGTCGCACCGGGCGGCGCCGGCCGGGCCACGGGCGCCGCCGACCGCGGCGTCCGCATCGGCGACACGACCCTGACCCACCGTGAACTGTCGCGCGCCGGACTCGTCGTGTCCGGCGCCACCGTCTCCCCGACGGGCCGCCTGGGCGCGGGGGCGGGTGTCCGGGCGGTCCGCGCGTCCGGGGCCGCGTGGCACGCCGAGCCCCTCGACCGCATGTGGGCGGTTCCGGTGGCCGAGCAGGTCTCCCGTGCGCTGACGACCGACCAGGACCTGCTGTTCCTCGACGTCACGCTCACCGGCACGGTGCGCGAGGCGGCGGGCGAGTGCCTGGTCGCCGACTGTGCCGGACTGACGGTGCGGCTCGCCGCCGCCCACGACGATCCCGCGCTGCCCCACCGCGACAACCTCCGTCTCCTGGCGACGGCCGGCGGGTGCCGCCTGCGGGTGGTCGCCCGGCTCACGCCGGCCCCGTTCCCCCGAGCGCTGCTCCTGGCCGTCAGTCACCCCACCGACCCCGACGCCCGCGTCGACCTCGGCCTGGACCGGCTGCGCCGCGCGGATCTGCCCGCGCACACGGTGCCGGCCGCCGGGTCCGGGCCCGACGCCGACGAGGCCCCGGTGCATCTGCTGCGCCGCCGGGTCCACCAGGCCGTCTCCGGCGGTCGCCGGGTGCTGGCGTTCCCCGGCGGCCGGGACGCCGACGGTCCGCGGTTGCGCCGGAACGGCTTGGGCACGGCGGCCGACCTGCTCGACGGGCTGCACGCCGCCGCGGCGGACCGCACCCGGGACCCGTTCGGCCGGCTCCTCCCGGCGGACACCGGACGCTTCGCCCTCGCCTGGCTCGCCGCAGCGGTGTACGCGCAGGAGGTCGACCGCGCCCTGTGCGCCGCTGCTTGGGGGGTGGAGCCCGGCGCGGCCTGACCTCGCCCGGCCTGCGCCTGACCTCGCCCGGCCTGCGCCCGACCCTTTGACCTGGGCCTTCGAGATTCGTTCGACAACAGCGGTGCGCACAGTCTTGTCAGGGACATGGACGACTTCTACAGTCCTCAGCACACCGGTAAATGGGAGCGCTCCCATCCGTGGGGAGGTGGGAGCGCTCCCGCACCGGTCCTCCCCCCGCACCCCCACCCCCAGGAGAGACCCCCACATGCGACCGTCACGACACCACATCCGCCCCTTACAGGGATTACTGGGCGCGCTGCTCGCGACGTTCGCCCTGGTGGCGTCGCTCGTCACCACGGCGGCGCCGGCCCAGGCGGACACCGCGATCTGCGAGGCGTTCGGCACGGCGACGATCCAGGGCCGCTATCTCGTCCAGAACAACCGCTGGGGCACCAGCGCCGAGCAGTGCATCACCGTCACCGACTCGGGCTTCCGGATCGACCGGGCCGACGGCTCCGTACCCACCAACGGCGCCCCGAAGTCGTACCCGTCCGTCTTCGACGGCTGTCACTACACCGCCTGCGCGCCGGGCACGCGCCTTCCGGCCCGGCTGAGCGACATCTCCGCGGCGCCCACCAGCGTGTCCTTCGGCTATGTCGACAACGCGATCTACGACGCCGCCTACGACATCTGGCTCGACCCGACGCCCCGGACCGACGGGGTGAACCGGACCGAGATCATGGTCTGGTTCCATCACACCGGCCCCGTCCAGCCGGTGGGCTCCAAGGTGGGCACGGCCACCGTGGCGGGCC
Source organism: Streptomyces sp. NPDC032940 (assembly GCF_040636935.1). NCBI lineage: Bacteria > Bacillati > Actinomycetota > Actinomycetes > Kitasatosporales > Streptomycetaceae > Streptomyces > Streptomyces sp. NPDC032940. The sequence goes on from NZ_JBEZVJ010000010.1 coordinate 60,310, forward strand.
GTTCCTGGGAGGTGTGGTCGGGCGACAACGGCTCGAACGACGTGCTGTCCTTCGTCGCCCCGTCGGCGATCGGCGGCTGGAGCTTCGACGTCATGGACTTCGTCCGGCAGGCGGTCTCGCGCGGACTGGCCGCGGACGACTGGTATCTGACGAGCGTCCAGGCGGGCTTCGAGCCCTGGCAGGACGGCACCGGCCTGGCGGTGACCTCCTTCTCGTCGGCCGTCACGACCGACGCCGATCCCGGCGGGCCCGGCGAACCGGGTGACCCCGGCGACCCGGCGGCGTGCGAGGTCGCGTACACCACGAACGTGTGGCCGGGCGGCTTCACCGCGGACGTCACCGTCACCAACACCGCCGCCTCCCCCGTCGACGGCTGGCGGCTCGCCTTCACGCTGCCCTCCGGACAGCGCGTCACGAACGCCTGGAACGCCTCCGTGACCCCGTTCTCGGGCGCCGTCACGGCGACCGGCCTGGACCACAACGCCCGGATCGCGTCCGGCGGCAGCCTGACGTTCGGCTTCCAGGGGACGTACGGCGGCTCGTTCGTCGCGCCGGGCGCCTTCAGCCTCAACGGCACCGCCTGCGCGACCGCGTAGCGCAGGCCCCGATCCTCCGCGTCCCCCCCACTCCCCCGCCCGGCCGGTCGAGTCCCTCCCCCGGCCGGGCGGGGGCTCCACCGCACGAGACACCTCCTGAACGCACGGCACATCACCTGATTGTCATGCACAGATCGTCACCATCATCCACTGAGCGAAACAGGAGACCCCCCATGGTTCGACGCAGCAGATGGCTGTCACTCGCGGCCGTACTGGCCACCCTGTTCGGTGCACTCGGCCTGACCGCCCTCTTCGGACAGGGCCGGGCCGAGGCGCACGGCGTGGCGATGATGCCCGGCTCGCGCACGTACCTGTGCCAGCTGGACGCCCTCACCGGCACCGGCGCCCTGGACCCGACCAACCCGGCGTGTCAGGACGCGCTCGACCGGAGCGGGGCGACGGCGCTGTACAACTGGTTCGCCGTGCTCGACTCCAACGCGGGCGGGCGCGGCGCCGGTTATGTGCCGGACGGCACGCTGTGCAGCGCCGGCGACCGTTCGCCGTACGACTTCTCCGCCTACAACGCCGCCCGCGCGGACTGGCCGCGGACGCATCTGACGTCGGGCGCGACGATGAAGGTGCAGTACAGCAACTGGGCGGCCCACCCGGGTGACTTCCGGGTCTATCTGACGGAGCCGGGGTGGTCGCCCACCTCCCAGCTGGGCTGGGACGACCTCCAGTTGATCCAGACGGTGACGAACCCGCCCCAGCAGGGCTCGCCCGGCACCTCGGGCGGCCACTACTACTGGGACCTGGCGCTGCCCTCGGGCCGCTCGGGTGATGCCCTGATCTTCATCCAGTGGGTGCGGTCGGACAGCCAGGAGAACTTCTTCTCCTGCTCCGACGTCGTCTTCGACGGCGGCAACGGCGAGGTGACCGGCATCCGCGGCTCGGGCAGCACGACGCCTCCCACGACGCCCCCGACCACGCCGCCGCCCACGCACACGGGTGACTGCATGGCCGTCTACTCCGTGCAGAACTCCTGGAACGGCGGCTTCCAGGGATCCGTCGAGGTGATGAACCACGGGACGGAGCCGCTGAACGGCTGGGCCGTGCAGTGGCGCCCCGGGACGGGGACCACGCTGGGCGGGGTGTGGAACGGCTCGTTGTCGAGCGGTGACGACGGCACGGTCACGGTCCGCAACGTGGACCACAACCGTGTCGTCCCGCCGGACGGCAGCGTGTCCTTCGGCTTCACCGCCACCTCCACGGGCAACGACTTCCCGGTGGGGACGATCGGCTGCGTGGAGTAGTACGGCGCGGGCGGGCGTCGCGCGGCCGTGCGCGGCGCCCGCCCGGGCTCCCGGCGCGCCCGTCGACCTCACGTGCCGGTTACGAATCGCTCAACCCCTGGTTGCGGAGCGGTGATCCGGCGACGATGGGGGCATGACTCTGGCCCAGCGCGCCTATGAGCGGCTGCACGCCTGGCCCGACCTCACCCGGGGTCCGGCCAGTTGCGGAACCGGGCGGGCACTGCGCTCCGCCCATGACGAGATCGTCCACTTCCACTCGGACCGGGACGTGGACCTCCACCTGACCCACCGGGCCATCGAGCGTTTCCAGTACGACCTCGGCGGCTCCAGCGCGATACACCTCGTTCCCGGTTCCCGCTGGGTGACCGTGCACCTGGACTGCGACACGGACGTCGACCTGCTGCTGAGCCTGGTGAGCATCGCCCTGAAGGCCCATCAGTCGCGCCCCGCCTCGGACCTGCCCCCGGGGTGCAACTTCCACCGCGTCACGGTGCTGCCCCGCTCGGCGGCAGGCGAGTTCTGAGCCACGCCGACGGCGGCGCCCCGGCCGGAGGGGGCACCGCCGTGCGGACGTTCAGTGGTCCGCGGGCTGTTCCGCGCTGCGCCGGATGCCGGCGGCGGCGACGCCCGCGCCGATCACACAGAGCACTCCGGTCACGGTCACGGCCGCGTGGACGCCGTTCATGAAGGCCTGTCCGCTGCCCTCCACCACGGCAGCCCGCAGCCCGGCCGGCATGTCCCCGGAGACGGGGGCCACGCCCATCGCCACCGCGTCCTCGGCCTCCAGCAGCCCGTGCGCCGTGGCCGACGGGACGCCCGCGCCGGTCAGCTCCCCGGCGAGGGTGGCGCCGACCCTGCCGCTGATCAGGGAGACCAGCACGGACGTACCGAGCGCGCCGCCGATCTGCAGCGTCGTGGCCTGGAGACCACCGGCGACCCCGCCGTCCCGGACGGGGGCGTTGCCGACGATGGCGTCGGAGGAGGCGGCCATCACCATGCCGACGCCGAGGCCGAGGGCGATGAACGGCGGCCACATCGTGGCGTAGGAGGAGTCGGTCTGCCAGGTGAGCATGCCGAAGCAGGACGCGGCCTGGAGCAGCATGCCCAGCGGCATGGTCAGCCGGGCCCCGAAGCGCTGGGTGAGGGCCGCGCCCAGGGGGGAGGCGACCAGCGAGGCGAGGCTGAGCGGGAGGGTCCGCACGCCCGCCTCGACCGGCGTGAACCCGCGTACGTTCTGCAGGTACAGCATGACGAAGAAGATCACGCCGAGCATGACGAAGAAGTTCAGCCCGGTGATGACCGCGCCCGTCGTCAGCGCGCGGCTGCGGAACAGGCGCATCGGCAGCAGCGGGTGCTCGACCCGGGTCTCGTACCGGCCGAACAGGACCAGCAGGACGAGTCCGGCGGCGACGGCGCCGAGCGTGCCGGCGGAGGTCCAGCCCCAGGTCTCGCCCTTGACCACGCCGAAGACCACGGCGAGAAGACCCAGCGCGAGCAGGGCCAGGCCGGTGATGTCGAAGCGTTCCCGGCCGGTGGCGCTGCGGCTCTGCGGGAGGACGAGGAGGCCGAAGGCGATGGCGGCGACGCCGATGGGGGCGTTGATGTAGAAGACGGACTCCCAGTCGACGTGCTCCACGAGCAGGCCGCCCACGATGGGTCCGAGGGCCGTCGCGACGGCGGAGACCATGGCCCAGATGCCGACGGCCATGCCGAACTTCTTCGGCGGGAACACGCTGCGGAGCAGTCCGAGGGTGTTGGGCATCAGCAGCCCGCCGAAGACGCCCTGCAGGGCGCGGAAGGCGACGACGCCCTCGATGGAGCCGGACAGGCCGATGGCGACGGAGGCGAGGGTGAAGCCGGCGACTCCGGCGAGGTAGTAGGTGCGCCGGCCGAAGCGGTCGCCGAGCTTGCCGCCCAGGATGAGGGTGGCGGCGAGCGCGAGCAGGTAGGCGTTGGTGACCCACTGGAGCTGGGCGGTCGACGCGTGCAGGTCGCGGCCGATCTCGGGGTTGGCGATGGCGACGACGGAGCCGTCGAGCTGGACCATGAACAGTCCGAAGGCGACCGCCAGGAGGGTCAGCCAGGGGTTGGACCGCAGCCCGCGGCGGACGGCCGGCGGGGCGGTCCCGGCCGCGGGCGCGGCGGGGTGTTCCACGGACGTGGACGGCATGGGTGAGCCTTCTCTTCCAGGTTCGGGGTGATGCGGAGCAGGGCGGGGCGGTCCACGGGACGACGGTGGGCCGGCCGCGGGCACGGCGGTGGGCCGGCGGCCGGCGGGAACGCCCGGGTCCCGCCCGGTCAGCGGGCGGCGGGGTGGAGGTGCCGGGCGAGTGCTTCGAGGGCGCCCACGGCGGAGCCGAGCGCACCCTGCTCGCCCTCGGTGAGGGAGGTCAGGGCCTGGCGGATGAACGCGGTCTCCAGCTCCCGCACCTCGGCCACCCGCTCGCGGGCCATGGCCGTCAGATGGAGGTGGGCGATCCGCTTGTCGGCGCTGTCCTGCCTGCGCTCGAGGTCGCCCCGCTCGGTGAGCTGGGAGACGAGAGCGCTCACGTTGTTCGGCTTCATCAGCAGCGCCTCGGCGGCCTCACGCACCGTGACGCCCTCGTGCTGCGCGACGTACCGCAGCAGGGCGAGCCGGCCCTCGGGGGGCTTGGGGTGCGGGTACGCCGCGGCGACCTGCCGGTCCAGCGCCCGGAGCAGCACGGGAAGGCACGCCGCGAGGCCACCGGCCACGCGGTCGAGGTCCCGGCGGGGGGTGCTGGAGTCGGTCACCCGGACAAGGTACGTATGAAAGCATAGGTATGTCAAAAGAGCTTTTGACGGGGAGGGACCGCGCTCCGCAACGCTGTCGCAACCTTCCCCGTGCTGACATGCACGGCATGCGCGACACCTATGAGGAGATCCCCCGCGTCGAGCTCACCGCCCCGGCGGCCGCTCTGCTGCGGCGCCTGCGCTCGATGCACGGGCCCCTGATGTTCCACCAGTCGGGCGGATGCTGCGACGGCAGCGCCCCCATGTGCTACCCGGCCGGCGAGTTCCGCACCGGCGCCGCGGACATCCTGCTCGCGGAGCTGGCCGTGGAGGGCGTCGAGGAGCCGGTGGCGTTCTGGATGTCCCGGAGCCAGTTCGCCGTGTGGAGCCACACCAGACTGATCGTCGACGTGGTCGAGGGGCGGGGCAGCGGCTTCTCGCTGGAGGCGCCCGAGGGGGTCCGTTTCCTCATCCGCTCCCGCGTCCTCGACGCCTGATCCCCGAAGCCCGGGCGCCGCCCGGGCCCTCCGTCACGGCCTGAGGCTGCCGACGATGTCCGCCGTGGCCATGAGACCGCTGTGGATGGTCGGGGCGATGCTCGTGCCGGCCAGGTAGAAGCCCAGCAGCAGGCAGACCAGCGCGTGCGAGATCTTCAGGCCTCCATTGCGCAGGAAGAGCACCGCCAGGATCGTCAGCAGCAACACCACAGAGATGGAAATGGCCATCGTCAACCTCCTCCGCCACGTCCACTTCGCGGCGTTCGGCCGTAAGTGTGGCGTAACGGAGGGTTCATCCGGGCGGCTGACCTGTCCGCCGAACGTGTGATGTTCCGGCGGTGCTCTCCGCGCTAGCTGCGGGCGTCGACGAACGCCTCGAGCCCCGCGAGGTCGTCGGTGTTGAGGTGGTCGACGCCCGCGGCGAGCAGCTCGCCCCACACCGCGTCGCGGGCGGCGCCCGGCAGGTCGGGGGTGGCCCAGAAACGCACCCGCTGCCCGCGCCGGTGCGCCGCTTCGACGATGCCCCGGAGCCTGGCGCGCTCGGCCGAGGGGAAGGCGCCGACGCCCTGCCAGGTGAAGTTGAGCGTCCAGTTGTCGCTGATCAACGGCACGAAGGAGGCCGGGGCGGAGGTGCCGAGGTCGGTGAGGCGGCCGTCGTAGAAAGCCGGGCGCGTGCGCTGGGCGGCCATGGGGGCGCGGGCGGCGCGGTCACCGGAGACGACGACGGTCACCGCGCCGGGGTGGACCCGGCCGTGGGCGTAGGTCGTGAACAGGTGCCGGTAGCGGCGCAGATGACGGTCGAGCTCGAGATACGTCGACGCTCCCTCGGTCTTGATGTCGACGAGGAGTTGCAGCGGGCGCCGGTCGCCCCGGTAGACCCGGCCGTGGTGGGCGCGGACGCGGGCGGCGAGCGGGTCGAGGTAGAGGGACTCCAGGGTGCGGGCCGGGTCGAGGTCCTCGGGGTCGTGGGCGACGAGCAGTTGGTCGCCCACGAGGTGGATGTCGGCCTCGACGCTGCCGAAGCGGTGGTCGAGGGCGTCGAGGAGGGGGCGGGTGTGCTCGTAGTCGTTGTGGGCGTGGGCACGCCACAGCGGGCGGGGCCCGTGTCTGCCGTCGCCCGCCAGCGCGGTGCCGGCCGGCAGGGCCACCGCGCCCGCGAGGGCGGCGCCGAGGGTGGTGAGGGCTCTGCGTCGGGTGGTGAGGGCCATGCTCTGCCTCCCTGGAGGTGCCGTACGGGACGCCTGTGAGTATGGGGTCCCGGGGTGCCCGAGGAGCAGAGGTGTGCGGGGAGTTGGCCGGACTGCCGTCGGTCGTTCACTTCATGGGGCGTGCACGGAGACAGCGCACAGGAAATGCCCGCCCCCGAAGGGACGGGCATCGCTCCTGCCGGACGAGCCGTCAGGGGGCGCGCAGGTCGGCCAGTTCGGCCAGCGCCTCCCGGTGGGCGCCCGCCGTGCCGAGGGCGATCGAGTCGGCCTTGGCCCGCTTCAGACAGAGGTGGACCGGGTGCTCCCAGGTCATCCCGATGCCGCCGTGCAGTTGCAGCGCCTCCTCGGCGACGTGGACGGCGACCTGGGCCGCGTAGGCCTGGGCGACGGCGACCGCCACGTCGGTGTCGACGCCGGTCGTCAGCGCGTCGGCCGCGTTGCGGGCGGCGGCGCGCAGGCCCGCGACCTCCAGCCACAGCCGGGCGAGCCGGTGCTTGAGCGCCTGGAAGCCGCCGACCTGGCGGTTGAACTGGCGGCGTTCCTTCAGGTAGCGGACCGTCTCGGTCAGCAGCCCGTCGGCGAGGCCCAGTTGCTCGGAGGCCAGCAGCCCGGCCCCGGTCCGCAGGGCGCGGCGTACGGCGGGTGCGGCGTCGCCGATCCTGCGTCCCGGCGCCCCGTCGAGCGTGACCGTGGCCAGGGGCCGGGTCAGGTCCAGGGACGGGCGCGGGGTGACGGTCGCGGCGTCGGCGTCCACCGCGTACAGGGCGCCGTCGTCCGCCGGGACGAGGAGGACGTCGGCCACGGCGGCGTCGGCGATGCCGGTCAGCTCCCCGTGCAGCGTCCCGTCCTCGGTCCGTACGGTCGCCCAGGCGGCGCCCGGCGCGGTGTGCAGACCGACGGCGAGGACGCCGGTCCGGCGTCCGGAGGCGAGGTCACCGAGGAGGTCCTCGGCGCCGCAGGCCAGCAGGGCCTCCGTGGCGACGACGGCGCTCGTCAGGTAGGGCACGGGCGCGACGGACCGGCCCAGCTCCTCCAGGGCGACGGCGGCCTCCCGGTACGTGGCGCCCTGGCCGCCCAGCGCCTCGGGCACCAGGAGTCCGGCGAGGCCCATGCCCTCGGCCAGCGCCTTCCACAGGGCGCGGTCGTGGGGCGCGTCGGACTCGGTGCGCGCGATGACGTCGGCCGGGTCCGAGTGGTCGGTGAGCAGGTCCCGGACGGCGGCGCGCAGCGCCTCTTCCTCCTCCGAGTACAGCAGATCGGGCTGGGCGCTCATCGGGCCAGGTCCTTCCAGGCGACGTCCTTGTCGGTGCGCGGTTCGGCGGGCAGGCCGAGGACGCGCTCGGCGACGATGTTCAGCAGGACCTCGCTGGTCCCGCCCTCGATGCTGTTGCCCTTGGAGCGCAGATAGCGGTATCCGGCCTCGCGGCCGGTGAAGTCCACCAGCTCGGGGCGGCGCATGGTCCAGTCGTCGTACAGCAGGCCTTCCTCGCCGAGGAGTTCGACCTCGAGGCCGCTGATCTCCTGGTTGAGGCGGGCGAAGTTGAGCTTCATGCCGGCGCCCTCGGGGCCGGGCTGGCCGGCCGCCAGCTGCTGGCGCAGCCGTGCGCCGGTGAGCCGGGCGACCTCGGCCTCGACCCACAGGCCGAGCAGCCGCTGGTGCAGGTCGTGGGTGCGCAGGCCGGGGCGTTCCCGCCAGGTCTCGGCGATCTTGCCGATCATGCCGCCCTCGCGGGGGATCGGGGTACCGCCGATGGCGACGCGCTCGTTGTTCAGCGTGGTCTGGGCGACCCGCCAGCCGTCGCCGATGTCGCCGAGGCGCATGGAGTCGGGGATGCGGACGCCGGTGAGGAAGACCTCGTTGAACTCGGCCTCGCCGGTGATCTGGCGCAGCGGCCGGACCTCCACGCCGGGGTCGGTCATGTCGCAGAGGAAGTAGGTGATGCCCCGGTGCTTGGGCACGTCCGGGTCGGTGCGGGCGATGAGGATGGCCCAGCGGGCGAGGTGCGCGCTGGAGGTCCACACCTTCTGGCCGTCGACCACCCACGTGTCGCCCTCCCGGACGGCACGGGTGCCGAGGGCGGCGAGGTCGGAGCCGGCGCCGGGCTCGCTGAAGAGCTGGCACCAGATCTCCTCGCCGGTCCACAGCGGGCGCAGCAGCCGGCGCTTCTGCTCCTCGGTGCCGTACTGGAGGATGGTCGGCGCGGCCATGCCGAGACCGATGCCGATGCGCCGGGGGTCGTTGTCGGGGGCGCCCGCGGCGGCGAGTTCGGCGTCGACCACGGCCTGGAGGGAGCGGGGCGCGCCGAGTCCGCCGAGCCCTTCGGGGTAGTGCACCCAGGCGAGCCCGGCGTCGAAGCGGGCCCGGAGGAAGTCGAGGCGGTCGGTGCCGGCCGGCGGATGGTCGGCCAGCAACTCCTGTGTGCGTCGGCGCAGTTCGTCGGCGTCGGTCATGCGGCGGCTCCCTTCTCCAGGACGACGGCCACGCGGCCGGTCGTCTTCCCGTCGGCGACCCGCTGCACGGCGTCCGCGGCCCCGTCCAGCGGCACGCGCTCGCTCACCAGCGGCTTGATCGCGCCCCGCGCCGCCAGGTCGGTGAGCTGCTCGTGGCAGTGCTGGACCAGCTTCGGGTTCTTGGTGTTGTACAGGCCCCAGTGGAGGCCGAGGATCGAGTAGTTCTTCACCAGGGCGTGGTTCAGCGCCGGGCTGGGGATGGTGCCGCTCGCGAAGCCGACGACGACGATCCGGCCCTCGAAGGCGACGGTCTTGGCGGACTGGGTGTAGGCGTCGCCGCCCACGGGGTCGTAGATCACGTCGGCGCCCCGGCCGCCGGTGGCCTCCTTCACGGCGGCCACGACGTCCTCGCTCCGCCGGTCGATCACCACGTCGCAGCCCAGCTCGCGGGCGACGGCGGCCTTCTCGGGACCGCCGACGACGCCGATGACGCGCGCCCCGGCGGCCTTCCCCAGCTGTACGGCCGCGCTGCCCACCCCGCCGGCGGCGGCGTGGACGAGCAGGGTCTCGCCGGCCTCCAGCCGGGCCCTGCGGTGCAGGCCGAACCAGCCCGTCTGGTACCCGATGTGCAGCGCGGCGGCCTCGGCGTCGTCGAGGGCGTCCGGCGCGGGCAGCAGGGCGCGGGCGTCGGCGACGGCGTACTCGGCGAAGCCGCCGTGGGGCAGCGCCGGGTTGGCGAGGACGCGGCGCCCGTCCTCGGTCTCGCCGCAGATCTCCACGCCGGGAGTGAAGGGCAGGGGCGGCCTGACCTGGTACTGACCCCGGCACATCAGCGCGTCCGGGAAGTTGATGTTGGCGGCCCGGACCCTCAGCAGGACCTGGCCGTCGCCGGGCGTCGGGGGCGGCACGTCGCCGAGGCGCATCACCTCGTTCGGCTCGCCGTTCTCGTGCACCTGCCATGCCTGCATGCGGGGCCTCCACGCGACTGTCACTGTCGGTCCGGGTCCCCCGCATACTAAGCGGTCGCTTGCCGATCAGGGAACAGGTGGCGGCACGTCGTCCCTCACGGCCGGGCGGGCCGTGCCCCGTCCCTCACGGCCGGGCGGGCCGTGCCCGTACGTGCATCCGCTCGCCCTGCGGGCCGAACAGGCTGAGGAACTCGACCGGTCCCTCCCCCGTCGAGCCGAACCAGTGCGGCACCCGGGTGTCGAACTCGGCGGCCTCGCCCGCGCCGAGCACCACGTCGTGCTCACCGAGCACCAGACGCAGCCGGCCGGAGAGGACGTAGAGCCACTCGTAGCCCTCATGGGTGCGCGGGTCCGGTTCCTCCTTGCGCTGCGGCTCCAGCACCTTGAACGCCTGGAGGCCGCCCGGCTGCCGGGTGAGGGGCCAGTGGGTGCGGCCGTGGCGCACGATGGGCCGGGCGCCGCGCACCCGCGGGTCACCCACGGGTGGAGCGCCGACCAGTTCGTCCAGCGCCACCTGGTGGGCCTGGGCGATCGGCAGCAGCAGCTCGAGGCTCGGCTTGCGCAGCCCCGACTCCAGCCGCGACAGGGTGCTGACCGAGATGCCCGTCGCCTCCGACAGGGCGGCGAGGGTGACCTCGCGCTCCTTGCGGATCTGTCTCAGCCTCGGCCCCACTCCGGCGAGTACGTCGTCTGCAGTCATGCGGTCCATTGTTGCAGAACCGGCAAATACGTTTGTCGATCCGCTGGTCTCCGGGCGACCTTCGGACCAGGAGGTGGTCACCATGACCGAGAAGCAGGACCTGTCCGGGACGTACGACGTGATCGTGGTCGGCGGTGGTGCGGCCGGGCTGTCCGCCGCGCTCGTCCTCGGCCGGGCGCGACGGCGCGCCCTGGTCGTCGACACCGGTGAGCCGCGCAACGCGCCCTCGGACCACATGCAGGGGTATCTGACCCGGGACGGCATGCCGCCCGGCGAGTTCCTGGCGCTCGGACGGGAGGAGGTCGCGCGCTACGGCGTCGGGTTCGTCCGGGACCGCGCGGTGGACGTGACGCGGGGCGAGGACTTCGCCGTGGAGCTGGCGGGCGGGCGGACCGTGCGCGCCCGCCGGCTGATCGTCACCACCGGTCTGAAGGACGAGCTGCCGGACGTCCCCGGGGTCGCCGAGCGCTTCGGGCGGGACGTGCTGCACTGCCCGTTCTGCCACGGCTGGGAGGTCCGTGACGAACGCTTCGGTGTCCTCGCGACCAGTCCGCTCAGCGTCCACCAGGCGCTGATGGTGTCCGGGTGGTCGGCCGACGTGACGCTGTTCCTGCACACGGTCGCCGAGGAGGAGCTGTCCGACGAGGACCTGCGCAGGCTCTCCGCGGCCGGGGTGAAGGTGGTGCCCGGCGAGGTCGCGGGCCTGCGTGTCGAGGACGACCGGCTCACCGGTGTCCGGCTGGCCGGGGGCGCCCCCTCCGGGGAAGGCGCCGTGCACGACCGTTCGGTGCTCTTCGTCGCCCCGCGGGCCGTGCCGCAGACCGGGCTGATGGAACGGCTCGGCGCGGAGCTCCAGGAGACGCCCTTCGGCGCCTACCCCGTGGTCGACCCGACGGGCCGGACCACCGTGCCGGGCGTGTGGACCGCGGGCAACGCGATGGGCTTCGCGGAGCAGGTCGTCCACGCCGCGAGCGGCGGTTACCGCGCCGCCTCGGCGATCGTCGGGGACCTGATCATGTCGGACCTCGACGCCCGCATCGGCGGGTAGGGGGCGGCCCGGACGGGACGCCGCCGGGAGGGCCGCGTTTCCGTGCGGGTGTGGGCCCCGGCCTGCCGGTGCACCATGGCTGCATGCTGCTTGCCCGGCTGGCCCAGGTGTCCCGGGAGGTCGCGGCCACCTCGGCGCGCTCCCGGAAGACCGCCCTGCTCGCGGAGCTGTTCCGGGAGGCGGAGGCGGCGGACGTGCCGATCGTCATCCCGTATCTCGCGGGACGCCTCCCGCAGGGCCGGATCGGCGTCGGCTGGAAGGTGCTCGGCGAGCGGGTCACGCCGGCCGCCGGACCGAGCCTGACCGTGCGCGAGGTGGACGCCCGGCTCACCGAGCTCGGCGCGGTTTCCGGTACCGGTGCGCAGGCGCGGCGGTCGCGGCTGGTCGGCGCCCTGATGGGCGCGGCCACCGAGGACGAGCAGCGCTTCCTGCTGGGGCTGCTCACCGGCGAGGTGCGGCAGGGTGCCCTGGAGGCGGTCGCCGTGGAGGGGCTGGCCCTGGCGACGGACGCGCCCGCGGCGGATGTACGGCGGGCGGTGATGCTCGCGGGGTCGCTCCAGGCCGTGGCCGAGGCGCTGCTCGCCGACGGGCCCGAGGCCCTGGCCCGGTTCCGTCTCACCGTCGGCCGCCCGGTGCTGCCGATGCTGGCGCACAGCGCGTCCTCCGTGGCCGAGGCGGTCGGCAAACTGGGCGGCTGCGCCGTCGAGGAGAAGCTGGACGGCATCCGCGTCCAGGTGCACCGCGACGGCACCGTCGTACGGGTCTACACCCGTACCCTGGACGACATCACCTCACGGCTCCCGGAGATCACCTCGGCCGCCCTCGCGCTGCCCGGGGAGCGGTTCGTCCTGGACGGCGAGGCTATCTCCCTGGACGCGGACGGGCGCCCCCGCTCCTTCCAGGAGACCGCCGGACGCGTCGGCTCCCGCACGGACGTGGCCACGGCCGCGCGGGCCGTCCCCGTCTCCGCCGTGTTCTTCGACGCACTGTCCGTCGACGGCCGCGACCTGCTCGACCTGCCGCTCACCGAACGGCACGCGGAGCTGGCCCGGCTGGTCCCCGAGCCGATACGGGTGCGCCGCACCCTGGTGGCGGGGCCCGAGGACACACCCGCGGCCGACGAGTTCCTCGCCGCCGCACTCGAACGGGGCCACGAGGGCGTCGTCCTCAAAGGGCTGGACGCCGCCTACAGCGCGGGCCGGCGCGGCGCGTCGTGGTTGAAGGTCAAGCCCGTGCACACCCTCGACCTGGTCGTCCTGGCCGCCGAGTGGGGACACGGCCGCAGGACCGGCAAGCTGTCCAACCTCCATCTCGGCGCCCGCACCGCGGACGGCTCGTTCACCATGCTCGGCAAGACCTTCAAGGGCATGACCGACGCGCTGCTGGCCTGGCAGACCGGGCGCCTGCGGGAGCTGGCCCTCGAGGAGCACCGCTGGGGCGTCACCGTGCGCCCGGAGCTGGTCGTCGAGATCGCCTACGACGGCCTCCAGCGCTCCACCCGCTACCCGGCCGGCGTCACCCTCCGCTTCGCCCGCGTCGTGCGCTACCGCGAGGACAAGCGCCCCGAGGACGCGGACACCGTCGAGACGCTGCTCGCCGCCCACCCGGGGGCGGCCCCGTGAGGCGCAGCGCGGGCCTGCTGCTGCACCGCCCCGGCGCCGGGGGCACCGAGGTGCTCCTCGGCCACATGGGCGGCCCGTTCCACGCCCGCCGCGACGCGGGCGCGTGGACGATCCCCAAGGGCGAGTACGACCCGACGGAGCCCGCCTGGGAGGCGGCCCGGCGCGAGTTCGAGGAAGAGCTGGGGCTGCCGCCGCCCGACGGCGAGGCCGTACCGCTCGGCGAGGTCCGCCAGTCCGGCGGGAAGGTCGTCACGGCGTGGGCCGTCGAGGCCGACCTCGATCCGGCGACGATCGCCCCCGGCACCTTCCGCATGGAGTGGCCGCCGAGGTCGGGCCGGACCGAGGAGTTCCCCGAGCTGGACCGGGTGGCGTGGTTCACGGTGGACCGGGCGCGCGAGGTGATCGTGAAGGCCCAGGCCGCGTTTCTCGACCGGCTCACTGAGCACTCGCACTGACGAGACCCTCCGCGTTGCGGCACCCTGCGCCGCGCGCCAAGGTCGAAGCACGAGTCTGCACCCAGGGAGGTCGGCCATGCCCATCGCGACGGTGAACCCGGCGAACGGCGAGACGCTCAGGACGTACGAGGCCATGGGCGAGGAGGAGATCGAGCGCCGGCTCCAGCTCGCGGAGGCCACCTTCCGCACCTACCGGACGACGGGTTTCTACGAGCGGGCCGGGCTGCTGCGCCGCGCCGCCGACCTGCTCGAGGCGGACCGGGACGCGATCGGCAGGGTCATCACCACCGAGATGGGCAAGCCGGTCAAGCAGGCCCGCGCGGAGGCAGCCAAGTGCGCCAGGGCGATGCGCTGGTACGCCGACCACGCGGCGGAGCTGCTCGCCGACGAGGAGCCCGACGAGGAGGACGTGAAGGACTCCGGCGCCTCCCGCGCGCTGGTCCGTTACCGGCCGCTGGGCCCGGTGCTCGCGGTGATGCCGTGGAACTTCCCGCTGTGGCAGGTGATCCGCTTCGCGGCGCCCGCGCTGATGGCGGGCAACGTCGGCCTGCTCAAGCACGCCTCCAACGTGCCGCAGACCGCCCTGTACCTGGAGGACCTGTTCCACCGCGCGGGCTACCCCGAGGGCTGCTTCCAGACCCTGCTGATCGGCTCGGCCGCCGTGGACGACATCCTGCGCGACGAGCGGGTGCGGGCCGCGACCCTCACCGGCAGCGAGCCCGCCGGCCGCGCGGTCGCCTCCACAGCCGGGGAGATGATCAAGAAGACGGTGCTGGAGCTGGGCGGCAGCGACCCGTTCGTGGTCATGCCGTCCGCCGACGTCGACCGGGCCGCCGAGGTCGCGGTGACGGCGCGCACGCAGAACGCCGGCCAGTCCTGCATCGCCGCCAAGCGGTTCATCGTGCACACGGACGTGTACGACGCCTTCGCCGAACGCTTCACACAGGGCATGCGGGCGCTGAGGGTGGGCGATCCGATGGACGAGGAGACCGAGGTCGGGCCGCTCTCCAGCGAACAGGGCGTGAACGACCTCGTCGAGCTGGTCGACGACGCGGTGCGCGGCGGCGCGAGCGTGCTGTGCGGCGGCGAACGCCCGGACGGGCCCGGCTGGTACTACCCGCCGACCGTGCTGGCCGACGTCACCCGCGAGATGCGCATCCACCGCGAGGAGGCCTTCGGCCCGGTGGCCACGCTGTACCGGGCGGCCGATCTGGACGAGGCGGTGCTGATCGCCAACGACACCGACTTCGGGCTGAGTTCCAACGTGTGGACGCGCGACGACGCCGACGTGGACCGGTTCGTCCGGGATCTGGAGGCGGGCGGGGTCTACGTCAACGGGATGACGGCGTCCCACCCGGCCTTCCCGTTCGGCGGGGTCAAGCGGTCGGGCTACGGGCGTGAGCTGTCCGGGCACGGAATCCGCGAGTTCTGCAACATCACCACCGTATGGCACGGGGCGTGAGGGTTGCGGGGCTACGATCCCTTTTTGTGACCCGCGAAGTGACCCTGCCTCTGATCGTCGACGACCGCGGCACCCTGCAGGTGTCCGCGGCCGACGTGAGCAAGCTGCTGCGTACGGTGGGCGGGCGGTGGCTGAGGCTGGTGGAGGCCGGCGAGGAGGGTCTGGACGAGGACACGGTGGCGGCCCTCACCATCGAACTGGCCAAACTGGCCGACCGCATCGACGTGGCCTGCATCGCCCACAGCAGCGGCCGGTCCTCCTGACGGCCCGCACCCGCTAGCGGATCGGCATCCCCGCCAGCGTCCGCGCGATCACCAGCCGCTGGATCTCGCTGGTGCCCTCGAAGATCGTGTAGATCGCCGAGTCGCGGTGCATCCGCTCCACCGGGTACTCCCGGGTGTAGCCGTTGCCGCCCAGGATCTGCACCGCCTGGGCCGTGACCTTCTTCGCGGTCTCGCTCGCGAACAGCTTGGACATCGAGCCCTCGGCCGCGGTGAACGGCTTGCCGTTGATCGCCATCCACGAGGCCCGCCACACCAGCAGCCGCGCCGCGTCGATCGACGTCCGCATGTCGGCGAGCTGGAAGGCGACGCCCTGGTTATCGATGATCGGCCGCCCGAACTGCTCACGCGTCCGGGCGTACTCCAGCGCCACCTCGTACGCGGCACGCGCGGTGCCCACGGCCATGGCGCCGACCGCCGGACGCGACGCCTCGAAGGTGGCCATCGCCGCGTTCTTCACGCGCTCGCCGCCGCCCTTCTTGGCCTTCTCCCGGGCGCGGGCCAGACGCGCGTCCAGCTTCTCCTTGCCGCCGAGCAGGCAGGAACCGGGGACGCGCACCTGGTCGAGGACGACCTCGGCGGTGTGCGAGGCGCGGATGCCGTGCTTCTTGAACTTCTGCCCCTGGGACAGCCCGGGGGTGTTGGGCGGCACGATGAAGGAGGCGTGGCCCTTGGAGCCCAGCTCCGGGTCCACGACCGCCACGACCACGTGGACGTTGGCGATGCCGCCGTTGGTCGCCCAGGTCTTGGTGCCGTTGAGCACCCACTCGTCCTTGGCCTCGTCGTACACAGCACGCGTGCGCATGGAGGCGACGTCGGAGCCGGCGTCGGGCTCGGAGGAGCAGAAGGCGGCGACCTTCACGTCGTTGGCGTCGCCGTACATCTGGGGGATCCAGGTGCCGATCTGCTCCTCGGTGCCGTTGGCGAGGACACCGACGGCGGCGAGCCCGGTGCCGACGATCGACAGCGCGATGCCCGCGTCGCCCCAGAACAGCTCCTCCATCGCCATGGGGATGCCGAGGCCGGTGGAGTCGAAGTACTGCTGGGCGTAGAAGTCGAGGGAGTAGATACCGACCTTGGCGGCCTCCTGGATGACCGGCCAGGGAGTCTCCTCACGCTCGTCCCATTCGGCGGCCGCGGGACGGATGACGTCGGCGGCGAAGCCGTGCAGCCAGTCCCGGACCTCCTTCTGTTCGTCGTTGAGCTCCATGGTGAACTCGGCCATGTCCCCTCCAGTGACGCACGTGCATGTTACTTGCGGTAACAGGAGTCTGTTACCGACGGGTAGGAAAAGTCAACTCCCCGGAACCCCTCGCCCTCCCGTTCGATGTGCGATGCCCGCCGGGTGTTAGTTTGCGCAGGCGTCACCGAAACAGCACGGGTGGGGAGAGCACATGGACACCACGCAGCGGACCGATCAGCAGCGGACCGCCGACCGCCGACGGCGCGAGCTGCTGGAGGCCGCCGACCGGGTGGTGCTGCGCGACGGTCCCCAGGCCTCGATGAACGCCATCGCCGCCGAGGCGGGCATCACCAAGCCGATCCTCTACCGGCACTTCGGCGACAAGGGCGGCCTGTACGCCGCCCTGGCCCAGCGGCACACGGACGCCCTCCTCGACTCGCTGCGGGCCGCCCTGGACGCCCCGGCGGAGCGGCGCAGGCGCGTCGAGGCCACGCTGGACACCTATCTCGCGGCGATCGAGGCACGCCCGCAGGTGTACCGCTTCCTGATGCATCCGGCGGAGGGCGGCACCACCGCGGGTGACCAGACCGACCAGGGCTTCGACGTGGGCAAGCACTCGGCACCGCTGCTGCGCCGCATGGGCGAGGAACTGGGCAAGGTGATCGAGGACCGCCTCGACATGGGCCCCGGCAGCGAACGGCTGGCCCGCGTCTGGGGACACGGCATCGTCGGCATGATGCACGCCGCCGGCGACTGGTGGCTGGGCGAACGGCCCTGCTCCCGGGCGGAGTTGGTGACGAGCCTGACGGAGCTGCTGTGGGGGCGGCTGGCCGCGGCCGAGGACAAGGTGGGCGGCCCGGGGTTCTGACGCCCAGGTGCCGGTGCTCTGACGCCCAGGTGCCGGGTGCTGAAGCCCACGTGCCTGCCCGCCGGTGCTCTCAGCGGCTCCAGGACGCCCGCGCCACCTGCCGCATCAGCTTCCGGTGACGCCGGCCCGACAGCCGGTCGGCGTAGACCCGGCCCTCCAGATGGTCGCACTCGTGCTGGAGACACCGGGCGAAGAAGCCCGTCCCGTGCACGGTGACCGGCTCCCCGGTCACCGTGAAGCCCTCGACGACCGCGTGGTCGTGGCGCTCGGTGCCCGCCTCCAGTCCGGGCAGCGACAGACAGCCCTCCGGGCCGCGCACCACCACCCCGTCCGTCTCCACGAGCCGCGGGTTCACCACGTGGCCGAGGTGACGCACGTCCTCGTCGTCCGGGCAGTCGTACACGAAGACGCGCACCGGCTCGCCGATCTGGTTCGCGGCCAGGCCGACGCCGTGGGCGGCGTACATGGTCGCGAACAAGTCCTCCACGAGTGCCGCGAGTTCCGGACCGAAGTCCGTCACCTCCTCGCACGGCGTGTGCAGGACGGGGTCGCCGAGGAGGCGGAGGGGCCGTACGCGTCCGTGGACGCCCGGGATGGAGCCGTGTCGCATGACGGTCAGAGTAAGGTCCCTGTGTTCCCCGGCGGCGCGCGCCCACCGTCGGGGCCGTGTGGCCGGTGCCGCGATTCGGGAGTGCGAACGGATCTCGATAGGCTGAGGTCCACACCACGTGGCCGTCAGGCTTCCCAGGCTTCAGCCGCGGCGCGTACGGCAAGGAGGATCGAGAACTGATGGCAGGCAACTCGGACCCGCTCACGCCGCGGGCCAAGATCGCCGTGACCGCGGGCAAGGCGGTCGCGGCGGCGTCGCGCGCCGCGGGGCGCGGCAGCGGTTCGGTGATCGGCGGCCGGGTCGCGCTGAAACTCGACCCCGACCTCCTCCACCGGCTC
Source organism: Streptomyces sp. NPDC032940 (assembly GCF_040636935.1). Lineage (NCBI taxonomy): Bacteria > Bacillati > Actinomycetota > Actinomycetes > Kitasatosporales > Streptomycetaceae > Streptomyces > Streptomyces sp. NPDC032940. Next base: position 78,601 of record NZ_JBEZVJ010000010.1, read on the forward strand.
GCCCAGCACCTGGACGTGACCCTCGTCTCGGCGACGAACGGCAAGACCACCACCACCCGGCTCATCGCCGAGGCGCTCAAGGCGGCCGGCCCGGTCGTGTCGAACGCGCTCGGCGCCAACATGCCGGCCGGCATCACCTCGGCCCTCGCGGGCGGCGCCGAGGCCCGCTACGGGGTCATCGAGGTCGACGAGAAGTACCTCGTCGGCGTCGCCCAGGCCACCGACCCGAAGTGCATCGCGCTGCTCAACCTCTCCCGCGACCAGCTCGACCGCGCCGCCGAGACCCGGATGCTCGCCGAGAACTGGCGCGAGGGCCTGGCCGGTTCGAAGGCCGTGATCGTCGCCAACGCCGACGACCCGCTGGTGGTGTGGGCCGCCTCCTCCTCCCCCAACGTGATCTGGGTCGCCGCCGGGCAGATGTGGAAGGACGACGCCTGGTCCTGCCCGTCCTGCGGCGGTGTGATGCAGCGTCCCGGCGACGACTGGTTCTGCGGCGAGTGCGGCTTCCGCCGTCCCACACCGAGCTGGGCGCTCTCGAACGACCACGTCCTCGACCCGCACGGCTCCGCCTGGCCGATCCACCTCCAGCTGCCCGGCCGCGCCAACAAGGCCAACGCCGCCTCCTCGGCCGCCGTCTGCGCCGTCTTCGGGGTGCCGCCGCAGGTCGCCCTGGAGCGGATGTACCAGGTGCAGGCCGTCGCCGGGCGCTACGACGTCGTCCAGTTCCAGGGCCGCGACCTGCGTCTGCTGCTCGCCAAGAACCCCGCGGGCTGGCTGGAGACCTTCTCCCTGATCGACCCGCCGCCGACCCCGGTGATCCTCTCGGTGAACGCGCGCGGCGCCGACGGCACCGACACCTCCTGGCTGTGGGACGTGGACTACACCCGGCTGACCGGCCACCCGATCTGCGTGATCGGCGACCGCAAGCTGGACCTCGCGGTGCGCCTGGAGGTCGCGAACCAGCAGTTCCAGGTGTGCGAGAACCTCGACCAGGCGGTGCAGCTGTGCCCGCCCGGCCGGATCGAGGTCATCGCGAACTACACCGCCTTCCAGGACCTGCGCCGCCGCGTCGGCAACTGACCGCGAGACTTCAGGGGACTTTCGTGAGCGACAACCAACTGCGGATCGTCTGGATCTACCCGGACCTGCTCAGCACCTACGGCGACCAGGGCAACGCCCTCGTCGTGGAGCGCCGGGCCCGGCAGCGCGGCCTCGACGTGGCCCGGCTCGACGTGCGCAGCGACCAGCCCATCCCGACCTCCGGCGACATCTACCTGATCGGCGGCGGCGAGGACCGGCCGCAGCGGCTGGCGGCCGAGCGGCTGCGCCGGGACGGGGGTCTGCACCGGGCCGTGGAGAACGGCGCGATCGTCTTCTCCGTCTGCGCCGGCTACCAGATCCTCGGCCACGAGTTCATCAACGACCTCGGCCAGCGCGAGCCGGGCCTCGGCCTGCTCGACGTGGTCTCCACGCGCGGCGAGGGCGCGCGGTGCGTGGGCGACGTCCTCGGCGACATCGACCCGCGCCTCGGCCTGCCCCCGCTGACCGGCTTCGAGAACCACCAGGGCGTCACCCACCTGGGCCCCACCGCCCGCCCGTTCGCCCAGGTCCGCTTCGGCAACGGCAACGGCACCGGGGACGGCACGGAGGGCGCGTACAACGACACGGTCTTCGGCACGTACATGCACGGGCCCGTCCTCGCCCGCAACCCGCAGATCGCGGACCTGCTGCTCAAGCTGGCCCTCGACGTGAACGCGCTGCCGCCGACCGACGACCGGTGGTACGAGGCACTGCGCAACGAGCGCATCGCGGCGGCGCAGCAGCCCGCCTGACACGCCCCGCGCAGCCCGTCTGATGATGCATCCGCACAGGTGAGCGGGTGCGTCCAGTAGGCGGACGCACGGTTCGGCCCCGCCCCCCGGTACCGCTAGGGTGGCGGGGAATCGAACCGGACAGCGCGGTCCGGACCCGTGCCACGTTGAGAAGGTAATTCGGGCTATGCGCATTGGTGTCCTCACGTCCGGCGGTGACTGCCCCGGCCTGAACGCCGTCATCCGGTCCGTCGTACACCGTGCCGTCGTCGACCACGGCGACGAGGTCATCGGCTTCCGGGACGGCTGGAAGGGCCTCCTGGAGTGCGACTACCTCAAGCTCGACCTCGACGCCGTCGGCGGCATCCTGGCCCGCGGCGGCACCATCCTCGGCTCCTCCCGGGTCCGCCCCGAGCACCTGCGGGACGGCGTGGAGCGGGCCCGCGGCCATGTCGAGGAACTCGGACTCGACGCGATCATCCCGATCGGCGGCGAGGGCACGCTGAAGGCGGCCCGGCTGCTGTCCGACAACGGCCTGCCGATCGTGGGCGTGCCGAAGACCATCGACAACGACATCGCGGTCACCGACGTCACCTTCGGCTTCGACACGGCCGTCACCGTCGCCACCGAGGCCCTGGACCGGCTGAAGACCACCGCCGAGTCCCACCAGCGGGTGCTCATCGTGGAGGTCATGGGCCGTCACACCGGTTGGATCGCGCTGCACTCGGGCATGGCGGCCGGCGCGCACGCCGTCGTCGTCCCGGAGCGGCCCTTCGACATCGACGAGCTGACCGCCAAGGTCGGCGAGCGGTTCTCCGCGGGCAAGCGGTTCGCCATAGTGGTCGCCGCGGAGGGCGCCAAGCCGAAGCCGGGCACCATGGACTTCGACGAGGGCGGCAAGGACGTCTACGGTCACGAGCGCTTCGCCGGGATCGCCCGCCAGCTCTCCCTCGAGCTGGAGGAGCGGCTCGGCAAGGAGGCCCGGCCGGTGATCCTCGGGCACGTCCAGCGCGGCGGGACGCCCACGGCGTACGACCGGGTGCTGGCGACCCGGTTCGGATGGCACGCGGTGGAGGCGGTGCACCGCGGGGAGTTCGGGATGATGACGGCGCTGCGCGGGACGGACATCAGGATGGTGTCGCTGGCGGAGGCCGTGGAGACGCTGAAGACGGTACCGGACGCGCGGTACGCGGAAGCGGAGTGTGTTCTCTGAGGATGCGGTGGTCGGCCGACCGCGGGTCGTGTGTGGTTGACCGCGCCCACGCGGCGGAGCCGCACATCGATGCAGTCCCGCGCCCCTGACGGGGCGCTCCACGCCCCCGGTGACAGAAGTCGCCGGGGGCGGTTCTAGTCTTGGTCCGGACAAGCAGCGCTCAACCCCCACGAAACAGGAGCCGGCGGATGGATCACAGCGGGCACGGCATGACGATGGATCTGCCGCCGTTCACGCTGGGGCGAGGTCTCGGCTGGTCGGCGGACCCCTTCTTCCTCATCGCCTGCCTGGTGGGCCTGGCGCTGTACGGCTGGGGTGTCGTCCGTCTGACGCGGCGCGGTGACAAGTGGCCGGTGGGACGGACCGTCGGGTTCGTCGCCGGTGTGCTGAGCATCGGGCTGATGATGTGCACCAAGCTGAACGACTACGGCATGGTCATGTTCAGCGTGCACATGGTGCAGCACATGGTGATCAGCATGGTCTCGCCGATCCTGCTGCTGCTCGGCGCCCCGATCACCCTGGCGCTGCGGGCGCTGCCCACGGCGGGCCGGGGCCGCAAGGGGCCGCGCGAGGTGCTGCTGATGCTGCTGCACAGCCGGTACATGCGGATCGTCACGCACCCGGTGTTCACCATCCCGCTGTTCATCGCGAGCCTGTACGCGCTGTACTTCACTCCGCTCTTCGACTTCCTGATGGGCTCCAAGATCGGGCACGTCGGCATGATGGTGCACTTCCTCGCCGTCGGCCTGGTCTTCTTCTGGCCGATCATGGGCGTGGACCCGGGCCCGCACCGGCCGGGCTACCTGATGCGGATGCTGGAGCTGTTCGCCGGCATGCCGTTCCACGCGTTCTTCGGCATCGCGCTGATGATGGCGTCCTCGCCGATGGTGGAGACGTTCAAGAACCCGCCCGCCTCGCTCGGCATCGACGCGCTCTCCGACCAGAACGCGGCGGGCGGCATCGCCTGGGCGTTCAGTGAGGTCCCGTCCGTCCTGGTGCTGCTGGCCCTGGTGGCCCAGTGGTACGCCTCGGACCAGCGGCAGGCGCGGCGCACCGACCGGGCCGCCGACCGTGACGGCGACAAGGAGCTGGAGGCGTACAACGCCTATCTGGCCTCGCTGAACGGGCGCAGCAGCTGAGCCGTGCCGGGCCCGGGAATCGGGCCCGGATCCCGCCGTACCCCCCGTGCGGCGGTGGTTCGGGGCACCATGGAGGGCAACGGACCACGAGGAGGGTGTCGCGATGCCCGGTTCCACGGACAGTTCCACGAAGACGATGGGGGCGCTCACCATCGGCGGCCTGGTCGCGGTGACGGCCTACACGGTGGCGCTCGGCAGCAACGGCTGGCTGTGGTTCGGCTGGGTCGTCCTCGGCCTGATCACGATCGGGATGGTCGCCACGCGCAGCTCGTGAGCGGCGTCGCCTGCCTCACTCGCGGCCGAGCCGTCCGGCCGAGTGGACGCCCGGCTGGTACTTGGGCAGCCGGACGGTGATCTTCATTCCGGCGCCGACGGCGGTCTCGATGACGAGGCCGTGGTCGTCGCCGTAGACCTGGCGGAGCCGGTCGTCGACGTTGGACAGGCCGATGCCGCCCGAGGGGCTGACCTCGCGCGCGAGGATCCGGCGCAGCAGACCGGGGTCCATTCCGGCGCCGTCGTCCTCGATGACGACCAGCGCCTCGGCGCCCGCGTCCTGCGCGGTGATCTGGATGTGGCACTTGTCCGACTTGCCCTCCAGGCCGTGTTTGACGGCGTTCTCCACGAGGGGCTGGAGGCAGAGGAAGGGCAGGGCGACCGGCAGCACCTCGGGGGCGACCTGGAGGGTGACGGAGAGACGGTCGCCGAAGCGGGCCCGCACGAGCGCCAGGTAGTGGTCGATGGCGTGCAGCTCGTCGGCGAGCGTGGTGAAGTCGCCGTGCCGGCGGAACGAGTAGCGGGTGAAGTCGGCGAACTCCAGCAGCAGCTCGCGGGCGCGCTCGGGATCGGTGCGCACGAAGGACGCGATCACCGCGAGCGAGTTGAAGATGAAGTGGGGGGAGATCTGGGCCCGCAGCGCCTTGATCTCGGCCTCGATCAGCCGGGTCCGGGACTGGTCGAGATCGGCCAGCTCCAGCTGCACCGACACCCAGCGGGCCACCTCCCCGGCCGCCCGGACCAGGACGGCGGACTCGCGGGGCGCGCAGGCGACGAGGGCGCCGTGCACCCGGTCGTCGACGGTGAGCGGGGCGACGACCGCCCAGCGCACCGCGCAGTCGGGGGTGTCGCAGGTGAGCGGGAAGGCCTCGCCGCGGCCGGTCTCCAGAGGGCCGGCCAGGCGCTCCATGATCTCGGCGCGGTGGTGGGCGCCGACGCCGTCCCAGACCAGGACCTCCTTGTGGTCGGCCAGGCACAGCGCGTCGGTGCCGAGCAGGGAGCGCAGCTTGCGGGCCGACTTGCGGGCGGTCTCCTCGGTGAGGCCGGCGCGCAGCGGCGGGGTGGCGAGGGAGGCGGTGTGCAGGGTCTGGAAGGTGGCGTGCTCGACCGGGGTGCCGAGCCCGCCGAGGTGCTGGGGCCGGGCCGTGCGTCGGCCCAGCCAGAAGCCCGCGGCCAGCAGGGGCAGCACGGCGACGGCCAGACCGGCCAGGAATCCGCTCACGGAGCCGCTCACGGGGTCACCTCCTTGCGCAGTTCGTCCGCGAGCAGTTCCTCCGGGAGGTGGAAGCGGGCCAGGATCGCCGCCGTCCCGGCCGGCACCCGGCCCGGGGTGGCCAGGGAGACCAGGGCCATGGTGAGGAAGCCCAGCGGCACCGACCACAGGGCGGGCCAGGCCAGCAGCGCGTGCAGGGCGCCGCCGCCGCCCGGGAAGCCGCCCATGGTCGCGGCGACGGCGAGCAGGGCGGAGCCGCCGCCCACCAGCATCCCGGCCGCGGCGCCGGGCGGGGTCAGCCGGCGCCACCAGATGCCGAGGACGAGCAGCGGGCAGAAGGAGGAGGCGGACACGGCGAAGGCGAGGCCGACGGCGTCGGCCACCGGCAGCCCGCCGACCAGCGCGCTCGCGGCCAGCGGCACGGCCATGGCGAGCAGGGTGCCGAGCCGGAAGTGCGGTACGGCGCGGGACGGCAGCACGTCCTGGGTGAGGACGCCCGCGACGGCCATGGTCAGCCCGGACGCCGTGGACAGGAACGCGGCGAAGGCGCCGCCCGCGACCAGGGCGCCGAGCAGCTCGCCGCCCACTCCCCCGATCATCCGGTCCGGCAGCAGCAGGACGGCGGCGTCGGCGGCGCCGGTGAGGGTCAGCTCGGGGGCGTAGAGGCGGCCGAGGGCGCCGTAGACGGGCGGCAGCAGGTAGAAGGCGCCGATCAGGCCGAGGACGGCGACGGTGGTGCGGCGGGCGGCGACACCGGTGGGGCTGGTGTAGAAGCGGACCACGACGTGCGGCAGGCCCATGGTGCCGAGGAACGTGGCGAGGATCAGCCCGTAGGTGGCGTACAGCGGGCGTTCGGTGCGGCTCTCGGCCCGCGACGGCGACAGGGCGTCGTCGGCGCCGCGTCCGGCGGCCGGTACCGGGGTGCCCTCGGCGAAGGTGAGGCGGGTGTCGGCGTCGATCTGGTGGGTGCCGGCGGGCAGCTGCACGCGGGTGGCGTCGAGGGCGCGGCCGTCCACGGTGCCGTCGACGGTGACGGTGAGCGGTCGGTCGAGCTTGAGGGTGAGGGTGTCGGCGACCTTGACGGACCGCTGCTCGCGGAAGGTGGCGGGTTCCTCGAAGGCGTGGCCGGGGGCGCCGTCGCCCTGCCAGGCGAGGACCAGGAAGAGCGCGGGCACGAGGAGGGCGGTGAGCTTCAGCCAGTACTGGAACGCCTGCACGAAGGTGATGCTGCGCATCCCGCCGGCGGCGACGATGGCGATGACCACGACCGCGACGATCACCCCGCCGAGCCAGTCGGGCGCGCCGGTGAGCACGGTCAGTGTCAGTCCGGCGCCCTGGAGCTGGGGCAGCAGGTACAGCCAGCCGACGCCGACGACGAAGGCGCCCGCCAGCCGCCGTACCGCCTGGGAGGCGAGCCGGGCCTCGGCGAAGTCGGGCAGGGTGTAGGCGCCGGAGCGGCGCAGCGGGGCGGCGACGAAGAGCAGCAGGACCAGATAGCCGGCGGTGTAGCCGACCGGGTACCAGAGCATGTCGGAGCCCTGGACGAGGACGAGGCCCGCGATGCCGAGGAAGGACGCGGCGGAGAGGTACTCGCCGCTGATGGCGGCGGCGTTGAGGCGGGGCCCGACGGTGCGGGAGGCGACGTAGAAGTCGGAGGTGGTGCGGGAGACGCGCAGGCCGAACGCGCCGACCAGGACGGTGGCGACGACGACGAGGGCGACGGCGGGTATCGCGTAGTTCGGGTTCATCGGCGGTTCACGGCTCTTCTCGTCACCGGTCCTCGGCTCACCGGTCCTCGACCAGGCGGACGAAGTCGCGTTCGTTGCGCTCGGCGCGGCGCACGTACCAGCGGGCGAGGAGGACGAGTGGGGCGTACAGGCCGAAGCCGAGGACGGCCCATTCGAGGCGGCGGGCGTCGGGCATCACCGCGAACAGCAGCGGCAGCGGGCCGACGAGCAGCCCGAGCACGGCGAGGGCGGTGAACCCGGCGCGCAGCTGGCTGCGCATGAGGGAGCGGACGTAGGTGTGGCCGAGCGTGGTCTGCTCGTCGATCTCGGTGCGCGGCCGGTAGTAGCCGGAGGCCCGCAGGGTGCGCCTGGGCGGGCCGGTGACGGTGACGCGGCGTTCGGCGGGGTCCTGGGGCACGCTCACGGCCTCCGCATGAGCAGGTCCCGCAGTTCGCGTGCGTGGCGCCGGCTGACCTGGAGCTCCTCGGAGCCGACGAGGACGCTGACGGTGCCGGCGTCCAGGCGGAGTTCGCCGATGTGGCGCAGGGCGACCAGGTGGCGGCGGTGGATGCGGACGAAGCCGCGGGCCCGCCAGCGCTCCTCCAGGGTGGACAGCGGGATGCGGACGAGGTGGCTGCCCTTGTCGGTGTGCAGGCGCGCGTAGTCGCCCTGCGCCTCGACGTGGGTGATGTCGTCCACGGGCACGAAGCGGGTGACGCCGCCCAGCTCGACGGGGATGTGGCCGGGGTCCGGTTCGTGCACCGGTATGCGGGGGGCGGCGCCGGCGGTGCCGCGCTGTTCGACGACGCGGCGGACCGCCTCGGCCAGCCGTTCCCTGCGGACGGGCTTGAGGACGTAGTCGACGGCCTTCAGGTCGAAGGCCTGGACGGCGAAGTCCTCGTGCGCGGTGACGAAGACGACCAGCGGCGGCCGGGCGAAGCCGGTGAGCAGCCGGGCGAGGTCGAGTCCGTCGAGGCCGGGCATCTGGATGTCGAGGAAGACGACGTCGATGGCCTCGGGGCCGTGCGGGCCGGACTCCAGGGCCCGGTTGATGCGGCGCAGCGCCTCCGTGGCGTCGCCGGCGCCCTCCACGCTGCCGATCCGTGGATCGGCGTCCAGCAGGTAGAGCAGTTCCTCCAGCGAGGGGCGTTCGTCGTCGACGGCGAGGGCGCGCAGCATGAAGGTGGAGTGTAGGTGGAATCCGGACGCCTGCACATGGCTGGTTACAGTGCGGGCATGAACAGCAGGCCCTCGCCCTTCGACGAGCTCGACCGGAAGATCGTCACAGCGCTGATGGCGAACGCCAGGACGTCCTTCGCGGAGATCGGCACGGGGATCGGGCTGTCCGCGACGGCGGTCAAGCGCCGCGTGGACCGGCTGCGGGAGACCGGCGTGATCACCGGGTTCACGGCGACGGTGCGGCCGTCCGCGCTGGGCTGGCGCACGGAGGCGTACGTGGAGGTGTACTGCGAGGGGGCGGCCCCGCCGCGGCGGCTGGCGGAGGTGGTGCGGGGCTATCCGGAGATCACGGCGGCGATGACGGTGACCGGCGGGGCGGACGCGCTGCTGCATGTGCGGGCGCGGGACGTGGAGCACTTCGAGGAGGTGCTGGAGCGGATCCGGGCGGAGCCGTTCATCCGCAAGACGATCAGCGTGATGGTGCTGTCGCACCTGCTGCCGGACAGCCCGGAGGCCGGGGCGAATCTCCCGGCGCCCGAGGGCGCGGCAGAGGTGGGCCGACCGGGCGCAGCAGACCTGCGCCGACCCGGGTGAGGACGCAGCGATCGTGCGCCGACACGCAGCTCTTCGCGCTTGTCGTCCGTCACGCCCGCTTCCTACCGTGGTGTCATCCCTCAGTCACCGTCCGTCAGGAAGCGGAGGCACCCCTCTGTGTCCGACTCCCGTGTGCCGCGCCGGCGGCGCTTCCTCGTCTGCGAACCCAGACACTTCGCCGTGCAGTACGCGATCAACCCGTGGATGTGCTCCGGAGAGCCCGTCCACGTGGGCCGTGCGCTGACCCAGTGGCGCGCGCTGATCGACGCCTATCGCGCCCACGGGCACACCGTGGACGCCGTGACGCCGGTCCCCGGGCTGCCCGACATGGTGTTCGCCGCCAACGCGGCGCTCGTCGTGGACGGCCGGGTCTTCGGCTCGCTGTTCCACGCGCCGGAACGCCGTCCCGAGTCCGTGCCCTACGAGACGTGGTTCAAGGGCGCGGGCTTCGACGTCCATCCGCCCGAGTCGGTCTGCGAGGGCGAGGGCGACCTCGTGCCGGCGGGCCGCTGGATCCTGGCCGGCACCGGGTTCCGCACCACGCCCGAGGCGCACCGCGAGGTACAGGAGTACTTCGGCCGGCCGGTGGTGTCGCTGACGCTGGTGGATCCGTACTTCTACCATCTGGACACGGCCCTGTTCGTCCTGGACGACGGCCACGAGGGGGGTGACGGGAACATCGTCTACTACCCCGGGGCCTTCTCGCCGGGCAGCCGTGAGGTGCTGGAGCGGCTGTACCCGGACGCGGTGCTCGCCGCCCGGGAGGACGCCATGGCGTTCGGGCTCAATTCCGTGTCAGACGGGCGGCACGTGTTCATCTCGCCCGGGGCGCGGGCACTCGCCGACCGGCTCGCGGGCCTCGGCTACGTCCCCGTCCCCGTCGACCTGTCCGAGTTCCACAAGGCCGGTGGCGGCATCAAGTGCTGCACCCAGGAGATCCGGGAGATCCGCTCATGACCGCACCCGCCCGCAGCCGCGGCTCCGAGGAGCTCATCCGCGCGGAGGAGCCCGTCCTCGCCCACAACTACCATCCGCTGCCCGTGGTCGTGGCCCGCGCGGAGGGCGCCTGGGTGGAGGACGTGGAGGGCCGCCGCTATCTGGACATGCTGGCCGGCTACTCGGCGCTCAACTTCGGTCACCGTCACCCGGCGCTGATCGAGGCCGCGCACCGGCAGCTGGACCGGCTGACGCTGACCTCGCGCGCGTTCCACAACGACCGGCTCGCCGGCTTCGCCGAGCGGCTGGCCGCGCTGACCGGCACGGACATGGTGCTGCCGATGAACACCGGAGCGGAGGCGGTGGAGAGCGGCATCAAGGTGGCCCGCAAGTGGGCCTACGACGTGAAGGGCGTCCCGGCGGACCGGGCGACGATCGTGGTCGCCGCGGACAACTTCCACGGCCGTACGACGACGATCGTGAGCTTCTCGACGGACGAGACGGCCCGCTCGGGCTTCGGTCCGTTCACGCCCGGATTCCGGATCGTGCCGTACAACGACCTGGCGGCGCTGGAGGCGGCGGTCGACGAGACGACGGCGGCCGTGCTGATCGAGCCGATCCAGGGCGAGGCCGGCGTCAACATCCCGGACGACGGCTATCTGGCGGGGGTGCGTGAGCTGACCCGGCGGGCGGGGTGTCTGTTCGTCGCGGACGAGATCCAGTCGGGCCTGGGCCGCACCGGGCACACCCTCGCCGTCGAGCACGAGTCGGTCGTCCCGGACGTGGTGCTGCTCGGCAAGGCGCTGGGCGGCGGGATCGTGCCGGTGTCGGCGGTGGTCGGGCGCCGCGAGGTGCTCGGTGTGCTGCACCCGGGTGAGCACGGGTCGACCTTCGGCGGCAATCCGCTGGCCGCGGCGGTCGGCACGGCGGTGGTGGAGTTGCTGGAGACCGGTGAGTTCCAGCGCCGGGCGGCCGAGCTGGGCGAAGTGCTGCGCGAGGGACTTCAGGCGCTGGTCGGCAAGGGCGTCGTCGGTTTCCGGGCACGCGGGCTGTGGGCGGGCGTGGACGTGGACCCGGCGATCGGCACCGGCCGCGAGATCAGCGAGCGGCTGATGCGCGAGGGCATCCTCGTCAAGGACACCCACGGCTCCACGATCCGTCTGGCGCCGCCGCTGACCGTGACCGGCGAGGAGCTGAGGGGCGCGATCGGGACGCTGGAGAAGGTCCTGGCGTCCTGAGGAGCGTCCGCGTCAGGGAGCGGCCCGGCCCCGGTCGAGCCGCTCCACGCGTTCCACGTTGCCCAGGTCCTCGGCGTCCGTGCTCGCCCCGGCGGCGAACCATGCGTCGAGGATCTCCCGCAGCAGCGGCGGGGAGGTGAGGCGCAGGCTGAGCGCGAGCACGTTGGCGTCGTTCCAGCGGCGTGCCCCGTCGGCCGTGTAGGCGTCGGTGCACAGGGCCGCCCGTACGCCGGGGACCTTGTTGGCCGCGATCGAGGCGCCGGTGCCGGTCCAGCAGCACACCACCGCCTGGTCGGCCGTGCCGGCGGCGACGTCGCGCGCGGCGCGCTCCGAGCACACCGCCCATCGGGGGTCGTCCCCGGGGCGCAGGGCGCCGTGCGTCAGCACCTCGTGCCCGCGTCCGCGCAGTTCCTCGACGAGAAGGCCGGCCACCGGTTCGTCCATGTCCGAGGAGACGGAGATACGCATGTGCGAAGGGTACTCGGCGCGGCCGCTCACCTCATCGGCTCATCCGCATGACCGACGTCACGCCCATACCCAGGATGATCGGGGGAACGGGAGGACCTGAGAACGTACGACCGAGCAGCGCTCCCCCGGGAGTGTCTGCGCGTGGAAAGGGAGGCCGCCACGTCCCCCAACGAGAACGGCCCAGAACCGGACGCCGCGGCGATCCGCCGCCACCCCGCACTGTTCCGGGCCATCAGACGTCGGCAGAACCCCCGGCTGCGCCGGTCGGACATCACCGTCACGGACGAGGCCGCGGTCAAGCGCGCCGTGAAGGCGGCGTCGCTGGGCAACGCCATGGAGTGGTTCGACTTCGGCATCTACGCGTATCTGGCCGGCACCATCGGCCGGGTGTTCTTCCCGTCCGGGAGCGACACGGCGCAGCTGCTGTCCTCGTTCGCCACCTTCGCCGTGGCGTTCCTCGTGCGCCCGCTCGGCGGCATGGTCTTCGGCCCCATGGGTGACAGGATCGGCCGCAAGAAGGTCCTCGCGCTGACGATGATCCTCATGGCGATCGGCACGGCCGCCATCGGGCTCATCCCCAGCTACGACGCGATCGGCTTCTGGTCGCCGCTGCTGCTGATCCTCTTCCGCCTGCTCCAGGGCTTCTCCACCGGCGGTGAGTACGGCGGCGCGTCCACCTTCATCGCCGAGTACGCGCCCGACAAGCGGCGCGGCTTCTTCGGCAGCTTCCTGGAGCTGGGCACGCTGGCCGGCTACACCGGCGCCGCCGGTCTGGTCACCGCGCTGACCGCGTGGCTCGGCAGCGACACCATGGACGCCTGGGGCTGGCGCATCCCCTTCCTGCTGGCCGCCCCCCTCGGCATCGTCGGCATCTATCTGCGGCTGAGGCTGGACGACACGCCCGCCTTCCTCAAGCTCGAGGGTGCCAACGTGCACGTCTCCGACGCGGCGACCGCGGTGGAGACCAGCGCCCGGGGGGACCTCGCCAAGATCTTCCGTACGCACTGGCGTCCGCTGGTGCTGTGCATCGCGCTGGTCGGCGCGTACAACATCACCGACTACATGCTGCTGTCGTACATGCCGACGTATCTCTCGGACGAGCTGGACTACAGCGAGAGCCACGGTCTGCTGATCCTGGTGGTCACGATGGTGCTGCTGATGCTGATCATCAACCGGGTGGGCCGGATCTCCGACCGGTACGGCCGCCGGCCCGTGCTGATGACCGGCATGATCGGCTTCTTCGTCCTGTCCGCCCCGGCCTTCGTGCTGGTGCAGAACGGCAGCCTGCTCGCCGTCTCGGGCGGCATGCTGATGCTCGGGCTGTCCCTGGTCTGTCTGCTCGGCACGATGTCGGCGGCGCTCCCGGCGATGTTCCCGACCAACGTCCGCTACGGGTCCCTGTCGGTCGGCTACAACCTGTCGACGTCACTGTTCGGCGGGACCACGCCGCTGGTGATCACGGCCCTGATCAGCGTGACCGGCTCCGACATGATGCCCGCCTACTACGCGATGGCCGCCGCCCTGGTCGGTGTCGTTGCGGTGGCCTGCATGAAGGAGACGGCCCAGCAGCCGCTCGCCGGGTCCCCGCCCTCGGTGCAGACCGAGGAGGAGGCCGCGGAGCTGGTGGAGGCGCAGGCGCCGACGCCGAAGTTCTGAACGACCGCACGCCCGACGGGGCGCCGCCCGCAAGGGTGGCGCCCCGCCGTCGTCGTCCTCGCCGCCGGTCAGTCGGCCGGCGTCAGCGCGACCTCGGCACTGCCGGAGAGGGCGGGAAGCCCGTCCGGGGGCGTGTCCGTGTAGGAGGCGTTGAAGACGGCCTTCAGGTTGTCCGCACCGGCGTGACCGCCGTCGACGAACGTCTCGAACGATCCGGAGCAGCCGGTGCTCGAGGAGAGCGGGTGGCCGTGGGTGTCGTGGCCCAGGATGAACGAGACGCTGACCTTGGAGCAGTCCACCGGCTGGTCGTCGGTGACGGTGACCTTCCAGGTGACCGTGTCACCCCAGTGGAACGCGGTGCCGCCGTGCGGAGCGGGGTCGGTCGTCAGGGAGACGACCGGCGCCTTGTTGCCGACGACGACCGGGACCGAGACGGCGGCCGAGCGGCCGGTGCTGTCGGTGACCTTCAGCGTGGCGTCGAAGACGGCGTTCTCTGTGAAGGTGTGCGTCGGGTCGGCCTCCCTGGAGTCCACCTTCCCGTCGGCGTCGAAGTCCCAGGCGTAGCTGAGGGCGTCGCCGTCGGCGTCCTTCGTGCCGGCGCTGGAGAACCGGACGGTCAGCGGGCTGGTGCCGTTGACCACGTCCGCGGCGGCCCTGGGCTCCGGGGTGCGGTTGCCCCGCGTGAAGTCGATGCGGGCGAGCTGGGCCTCGGGCAGCTCCGCGAAGTACCCGGTGCCGTACTCGAGGACGTACAGGGCTCCGTCCGGGCCGAACTCGGCGTCGATCGGACCGTCCGTGGTGATCGAGGTGAGCGCGTTCTCGATCTTGGTGACCTCGTTCTTCCTGCCGAGGGTGAGGGCGAGCATCTGGTCGCGCGTCCACTCGTAGAAGAGCGGCTTGCCGTCGAAGTACGCGGGCCAGCGGTTCTCGGCCTTGTTCCGCTTGTCGTAGCGGTACGCCGGCCCGCCCATGGGGGCGATGCCGCCGGTGCCGAGTTCCGGGAACTCCTCGGTGGCGCCGTAGCCGTAGACGATCTCCGCGTCGGTGACCGGCGGCAGCAGGCTCCGGCCGGTGTTGTTGCGGGAGTCGTTTACCGGCGCCGCGCAGTCGAAGGCGCCGCTCGACTTCTGGGTGGCGAAGTCGTAGTCCTGGTAGGGCATGTCCGGGGTGACGCAGTACGGCCAGCCGTAGTTGGCGGGGCGGTCGATGACCATCCAGCGGCCGTGGCCGGCGGGGCCGCGGTCGGGCTTCGCCGTGTTGGCGTCGGGCGAGTAGTCGCCGACGTAGACCTCGCCGGTCCGGTCGTCCACCGCGAAGCGGAACGGGTTGCGCAGACCCATGGCGTAGATCTCGGGCCGGGTCTTCGGGGTGCCGGGACGGAAGAGGTTGCCGCCCGGGATCGTGTACCGGCCGTCCTTGTGGACCTTGATGCGCAGGACCTTGCCGCGCAGGTCGTTGGTGTTGCCCGCGGTGCGCCGCGCGTCGAAGGCGGGGTTGCGGTCGGGGCGGTCGTCGAGCGGGGCGTAGCCGTCCGAGGCGAACGGGTTGGAGTCGTCGCCGGTCGACAGGAACAGGTTGCCCTTGCCGTCGAAGTCGATCTTGCCGCCGACGTGGCAGCAGATGCCGCGGTCGGCCGGGACGTCGAGGATCTTCTGCTCGGTGGCGAAGTTCAGCGTGTTGCCCTCGAGCTTGAACCGCGACAGCCGCGTGACGCCCTTGTACTCGGCGAAGTCCGCGGCGGTGCCGAACTCCGGCGCGTCGCCCTCGTTCACGCCCGGGGTGGCCGGGTCGTCCATGGGGGTGTCGAGGCGGGGCGAGTAGTAGAGGTAGACCCACTTGTTCCTGCTGAAGTCGGGGTCGATGGCGATGCCCTGCACGCCCTCCTCGTCGTGCTGGTAGAGCCCGGCGGGGCTCTTCTTCATGTCGGCGGCGAGGAAGTTGACGCCGCTCTTCGGGTCGTTGATCCGCACCTCGCCGGTGCGCGCGGTGTGCAGCACCCGCCCGTCGGGCAGGACGGCGAGGGCCATGGGCTCGCCCGGACGGTCGTTGAGGGTGACCTTCTGGAAGGCCGACGCGGCCGGCGGTGCCGGGTCCGACGGGGCGGCTTGGACCGTGGGGACGGTCAGGAGCCCGGCGGTCGCGGCCAGCGCCGCTGCCCCCACCAGGGTGACGATCCGTCTGTTGCGCACTCGGAACTCCTTCGTACTGGTCGGCAGCCGTGAAGACCCCGGCCGGCCGCTGCAGGTGAGACAGGCGAAAACCCGTGCGGAGTGAGTCGGTTGGACGCTAGAGGGCCCACTTTCCCCTCGTCAAGGACAAAGACTGAACTTCCTCGTGGAAAGATCGGTCGGGTTCGGGCAGCGCAGCCGGACCGGACCGCCGGCGCGACTTGCGGCGAATAACCCGGCGAGGCTGGTGATGGCCCGTCAGGTGACCCAGCATGGGGGCAGCATCAATCCGGGTGAGAGGGCGAACCATGTTCTACTACGTGCTCAAGTACGTACTGCTCGGGCCGCTGCTGAGGCTGGTCTTCCGCCCCCGGATCGAGGGGCTGGACCATGTGCCGGGCTCGGGTGCGGCCATCGTCGCCGGGAACCACCTGTCGTTCTCCGACCACTTCCTCATGCCCGCCGTGCTGCGGCGCCGCATCACCTTCCTCGCCAAGGCCGAGTACTTCACCGGTCCCGGCCTCAAGGGCCGGCTGACGGCGTTCTTCTTCCGCAGCGCGGGACAGATCCCGGTCGACCGTTCCGGCAAGGAGGCGGGCCAGGCCGCGATCCGCGAGGGGCTCGGCGTGCTGGACCGGGGCGAACTGCTCGGCATCTATCCGGAGGGCACGCGCTCGCACGACGGGCGGCTGTACAAGGGCAAGGTCGGCGTCGCGGTGATGGCGCTCAGGGCCGGGGTGCCCGTCGTGCCGTGCGCGATGATCGGCACCTTCGAGGCCCAGCCGCCCGGCCGGAAGATCCCGCGGCTGCACCCCGTGGTGATCCGTTTCGGCGAGCCGCTGGACTTCTCCCGCTATGCGGGCATGGAGGGCGAGAAGGCCGTACTGCGCGCCGTGACCGACGAGATCATGTACGCGATCCTGTCGCTGTCCGAGCAGGAGTACGTCGACCGGTACGCGGCCGACGTCAAGGCCGAGGAGGCGGAGCGGGCGGCGAGGAACCGGCGCTTCCCCCGGCTGCCGCACCGCTAGACACGGGCAGTCTGCTGCCCCGTCCGTTTTCGGCCCTGTCTGCCCTCGGCAGAGGGGCATGGCCGTGCGGGAGGGTGCGCGCCTACGGTCCCCGTATGACACGAGCTGTGGTGATCGGGGCGACGGGACAGATCGGACGGGCTGCGGTGGGGGCGCTGGCCGGCGACGGCTGGAGGTGACGGCCGTCTCGCGCGGCGGCGGCCGCGGCGGGGACTGGCCGGGCGACGTGCGGGTGGTGCGGGCCGACCGGGAGGATGACGCGGCGCTGTCCGCGGCGGTCGGCGACGGCTGCGACGTCCTGGTGGACGTGGTGGCCTTCGGCCCCGGGCACGCCCGCCAGCTGGTCTCGCTCGCCGGACGCGTCG
The DNA here is from genome assembly GCF_040636935.1 of Streptomyces sp. NPDC032940. Taxonomy (NCBI): domain Bacteria; kingdom Bacillati; phylum Actinomycetota; class Actinomycetes; order Kitasatosporales; family Streptomycetaceae; genus Streptomyces; species Streptomyces sp. NPDC032940. The sequence goes on from NZ_JBEZVJ010000010.1 coordinate 95,612, forward strand.
GCTCTGCGGTGGTGATCTCCAGCGTGTCGGTCTACGAGGACGCGGAGGGCCGGAACTTCGACACACAGGCGGAACCCGGCGGCTTCCCGGAGTACCCGGTCCCGCTCACCGAGGAACAGCGCACGGTCCGGCCCGGCGACTCGTCGTACAGCACCCGCAAGGCGGCCCTGGAGAGCGGACTCCTCGCCGCCGGGGACCGGTTGCCGGTGACGCTGCTGCGTGCGGGAGCGGTCCACGGGCCGCACTGCCGGACCCCGCGCGAGCTGTACTTCGTCAAGCGCAACCTGGACGGCAGGCGCCGGCGCGTGCTCGCGTACGGCGGTGCGAGCCGTTTTCACCCGGCGAGCGTGCGGAACATCGCGGAGCTGATCCGGCTGGCCGCCGCGCGGCCGGGCACGCGCGTGCTCAACGCCGTCGACCCGGACGCGCCGACGGTGGCGGAGATCGCGGCGGCGATCGACGCGGTGATGGGCGTCAGTGCCGAGGACGTCCTGGTGGACGGTGCACCGCCCGTGCCCGGCGTGGGCGACACGCCGTGGTCCGCGCCCGCGCCGGTCGTGTGCGACATGAGCGCGGCCCGGCGGGAGTTGGACTACCGCCCGGTGGTCCGGTACGCCGAGACCCTGCCGGACACGGTCGCCTGGATCGAGGAGCGGCTCGCCGGCCGGGACTGGCGGGACGCCTTCCCCGAGATGGCCGCGAACTACGGCGAGCTCTTCGACTACGCGGCGGAGGACGCCTGGCCGGCCGGTCCGACCGGCCGGTGACAGGGGAAGGGGGCGGCCGGTCGGACCGGCCGCCCCCTGGTGTCCGCCTGTCGTGGACTACGGCTTGGGCGTGGCGTGCGGGGCGCAGGTCACGTCCCGGGCGTCCAGCTTGCCGGTGAGCAGGTAGGCGTCCACCCGGTCGTTGATGCACGGGTTGACCAGGCCGGTGACGCCGTGGGAGCCGGCGTCCTTCTCGGTGATCAGACGGGAGCCCTTGAACCGCTGGTGCAGTTCGACGGCGCCCTCGTACGGGGTGGCCGCGTCACGCTCGGACTGGACGATCAGCACCGGCGGCAGTCCCTTGCCGGTCTTCACGTTCAGCGGGGTCTGCTGCTTGACCGGCCAGGTGGCGCACGGCAGGTTCATCCACGCGTTGGCCCAGGTCATGAACGGGTGGTCGCGGTGCAGCCTGGTGTTGTCCCGGTCCCAGGTGCGCCAATTGGTGGGCCACTTGGCGTCCGCGCACTCGACCGCGGTGTACACGGCGTTGCCGTTCTCCGAGGCGGCGTTGCCCACGGTGTCGGTCAGATCCGGGGCGGCGGCGTCGACGAGGGCCTGGGTGTCCCCGGCGACGTACTTGCTGAAGATCGCCGCCGTGGGCGCCCACGCGGAGTCGTAGTACGGGGCGCTCTGGAAGAAGGAGATCAGCTCGGCCGGGCCGACGACGCCACCGAGGGGCGCCTTCTCGGCGGTGGCGCGCAGCTTGAGCCACTGCTCCTGGACCTCGGCGCGGGTGTCGCCGAGGTGGTAGGTCGCGTCGTTCTTGGCGACCCAGTCCTGCCAGTCCTTCCAGCGGCCCTCGAAGGCGACGTCCTGGTCCAGGTTGGCCTGGTACCAGATCTTCTCGCGGGACGGGTTGACGACGCTGTCGACGACCATCCGGCGCACGTGGTCCGGGAAGAGGGTGCCGTAGACCGCGCCGAGGTAGGTGCCGTAGGAGACGCCCAGGTAGTTGAGCTTCTTCTCGCCGAGCGCGGCGCGGATGACGTCCAGGTCGCGGGCGGTGTTCGGTGTGGTCATGTGCGCCAGCATGTCGCCGCTGCGCTCGAGGCAGCCCTCGGCGTACTCGGCGGCGAGCCCCCGCTGGGCGCGCTTGTCGGCCTCGGAGCGCGGCACCGGGTCCATCTTCGGCGCCTTGACGAACTCCTGCGGGTCGACGCAGGAGATGGGCGCCGACCTGCCGACGCCGCGCGGGTCGAAGCCCACGAAGTCGTAGGCCTTGGCGGTGTCGGCCCACACGGCGCTCTTGCTGGTGACGCGGGCCGGGAAGCGCAGGCCGGAGCCGCCGGGGCCGCCCGGGTTGTAGATGAGCGCGCCCTGGCGCTCGGACGCCGTGCCGGTGTTGCCGATGCGGTCGACGGCGAGCTTGATCTGCTTGCCGTACGGCTTGGCGTAGTCGACCGGGACGGTGACGTAGCCGCACTGGATCGGCTTCGGCAGGTTCCAGTCGGCGGGGCAGTCCTTCCAGTCGATGCCGGCCTTCGCCGCGCGGGCGGCGGCGACGGCGGCGCCGCGTGCCTCGCGGTCCCAGCCCTGCCCGTGCCCGTGTCCCCGGCCGTCGGCCGGGCCGGCGTTGGCCGCCGGTGCCGCGACGGTGCCGGCTATCAGCGTCGCGGTGACGAGTGCTCCGGCCGAGCCGAACGCCGCGGCTCTCCGGTGCAGCCTGGTCTTCCTCAAGTGGCCCTCCCCGTACATGATTCGACAAGTACGGGGATCCTCGCGGCTGTGCGTTCGCTGAGAACAGGGCCCGCGCCACTTCTTTGCCAATCCGATAAACGGAGAAGTGTGTCCGAGGGGCGGAGACCCTCAGTCGAGGGAGGCCAGCGCCTCGTCCAGCAGCCGCCGCAGCCGCAGCGCGTCCGCCGCCACGGCCGTCACCAGCGCGGCCGGACCGGCGAGCGGCATGACGGCCGCGCCGTCCCCCAGGGTACGCGCGGCCGGCGGCGCGGTCGCGAACGACGGCCGGACGACGACGGCCTGGCCGACGGCGCGATGACCGGCCAGGCCCGCCGGGCCGTCCCAGCCGCCCGGCGCGCCGGGCCCGCAGGCCAGCTCCTGGTCGAGGACGGTACGGCCCGCGACCCGGACGGCAAGACGGCTGGTGAGCCGCCCCGGTTCCTCGCCGGACCGCCCCAGCACCTGTTCTTCGCGCAGCACGAGCCGTGCCGTGGGCGCGACGTCGGCGCGAGTGGTCACGTGCAGGTCGCTGCCCTTCGCGGAGATCAACTGTTCGGGCACCCAGTGCAGTTCGGCATCGTCGGCGACATCGAGCCGGACGTCGTAGCGGGCCCCCGCCTTGTCCTGGCCCGGCAGTGCGAGGGTGGCGGCGGCCGAGCCGACCCGCAGCCGGGCGCCCTGTACCGCCTCGGCGGTCACCGTGAACCGGTCGCCGCCGAGGGGGCCGCTCATCGCGCCGACCAGCAGTACCCGGGCCTCCGCCCCGCTCCCCCGGGTCCGCCGCACCGCGAGCGGGCCCTCGCCCTCCAGCACGGGCAGGCTGGTGCCGCCGCGTCCGTCGCCGCGGGCGAGGATCCGCGCCCGCGCCCGGACGCCGGCCGGCGCCGTCATGCCGTCCACGCGGCGAGCCGGGCACGCACCCAGCCGGCGACCTCCCCCACGCCCGCCTCGCTCCGCAGCGACTGGAGGACGACGGGCAGTTCACCGCGCTGCGCCTTGGCGTCGGCGGCCATCCGCGCGAGGTCGGAGCCGACGTAGGGGGCGAGGTCGGTCTTGTTGACGACGAGCAGGTCGGCGGTGGTGACACCGGGGCCGCCCTTGCGCGGGATGTCGTCGCCGCCGGCCACGTCGATCACGAAGATCTGGGCGTCGACGAGCCCCCGGGAGAAGGTGGCGGTGAGGTTGTCGCCGCCGGACTCCACGAGCACCAGGTCGAGCGGTCCGACCTCGTCCTCCAGGTCCTCGACGGCCTCCAGGTTGGCGGAGATGTCGTCCCGGATCGCGGTGTGCGGGCAGGCGCCGGTCTCGACGGCGCTGATCCGCTCCGGCGGCAGCACCGCCTCGCGGAGCAGGAACTCGGCGTCCTCGCGCGTATAGATGTCGTTGGTGACGACGGCGAGGGACAACTCCTCGCGCAGGGCCCGGCAGAGCGCGGCGACGGTCGCGGTCTTCCCGGACCCGACGGGCCCGCCGAGCCCGATGCGCAGCGCACGCCGGCTCCCGTCGGGCCGGCGCGCGTCGGCGGACACGGCGGCGGGCCCGTCGTGGTGGTGGTCGAGGTGCATGGTGCGACTCCTGTACAGCTGGGCCGGCATTCTCAGCCCGTCCTGGGGGTCCCCCCTCTGGGGGAGTTTGAGGACGAGGCCGTTCAGGCCGACCGGGGGTCCAGGGGGCGGAGCCCCCGGGGGTCGGGAAAGGGAAGGGGCGGCGGGGGCGAGAGCCCGCTACGAGGCGAACAACCGCACAGCCCAGGCGGCATGCGCCTGCGCCCCGATCTCGAGCAACGGCGCGGACCGCGCCGGCAGCGCGTCCACCCCCTCGCTCACGGCCTGCCGCGCCGCCTCCACCGCGTCCTGGGCCACGCGGTCCACGTCGGGCGCCAGCCTCGCGAGGACGGCGGTGGCGTCGAACGGATCGAGGCCCAGCAGCCGCACGACCGCGGTCGCCGGTCCGCTCACCCCCTCGTAGGCGGAGCAGTACGCCGCGTCCAGGGCTTCGAGCCCGGCCGCGCGGGCGGCCAGCCCGAGGACGACGGGCTGGTGGGCGCCCTTGGGGAAGCGCCCGGCCAGCGCCTCGAGTCCGGGGTCCGGCCAGGTGGCGCGGGCGGCCCGCATGAGCTGCCGGCCGAGTCTTCGCGCCACCACCCGCAGGGCGGGTGACGGCGTGCGGGCGTCCGCGGCCCGGTCGAGTTCCTCGGGGTCGACGCCGAGGGCCGCGGCTGCCGCGAGGGACGCCGTCACGGCCCCGCTCGTGTGCAGCCGTCCCCGGCAGAACTCCTCAAGGCTCGCGGCGTCGGTGATGCGTCCGGCCTTGACGGCGGCCTCAGCCCCGCCGGAGTGGGCGTGCCCTCCGGCGGGGAAGCGGCCGTCCGACAGGACGAGCAGTGCTGCGCGGCTCATGGCGGCGCTCAGAAGAGGAAGTACCGCTGCGCGAGCGGCAGTTCCGTGGCGGGTGCGGGTTCGACGAGTTCGCCGTCGATGGTCACCGCGAAGGAGTCCGCGGCGACCTCGACCCGGGGCAGGGCGTCGTTCTCGCGCATGTCGGCCTTGGTACGGCCGCGGGTGGAGCGAATCGGCACGAACTCCTTGCCGAGGCCGAGGCGTTCGGGCAGTCCGTCCTCGATCGCCGCCTCGGCCACGAAGTTCAGCGAGTTCAGCGCGGGCGCCCTGCCCAGGGCGCCGTACATGGGGCGTGGCAGGACGGGCTGCGGGGTGGGGATGGAGGCGTTGGCGTCGCCCATCTGCGCGTAGGCGATCTGCCCGCCCTTGAGCACGAGCTGCGGCTTCACGCCGAAGAAGCGGGGCTCCCAGAGGACCAGGTCGGCGAGCTTGCCGGACTCGACGGAGCCGACCTCGTGGTCGATGCCCTGGGCGACGGCCGGGTTGATGGTGTATTTGGCGACATAGCGACGGGCGCGGCGGTTGTCGGCCCTGGTGTCGCCGGGCAGGAAGCCGCGCCGGCCCTTCATCACGTGCGCGGTCTGCCAGGTCCGCAGGATCACCTCGCCGACGCGGCCCATGGCCTGGGAGTCCGACGACATGATGGAGATGGCGCCCATGTCGTGCAGGACGTCCTCGGCGGCGATGGTGCTCGGCCGGATGCGGGACTCGGCGAAGGCCAGGTCCTCGGGGACCGCGGGGTTGAGGTGGTGGCAGACCATCAGCATGTCGAGGTGCTCCTCGACGGTGTTGACGGTGTGCGGCCGGGTCGGGTTGGTGGACGCCGGCAGCATGTTGGGCAGCGACACCGCGGTGATCATGTCGGGCGCGTGGCCGCCGCCGGCGCCCTCGACGTGGAAGGCGTGCAGGGTGCGCCCGGCGACCGCGTCGAAGGTGTCGCCGACGAAGCCGGCCTCGTTCAGGGTGTCGGTGTGGACGGCGAGCTGGACGCCGGACTCCTCGCACACGTCCAGACAGGCGGAGATCACGGCGGGGGTCGCGCCCCAGTCCTCGTGGATCTTGAAGCCGAGGATGCCGGCGCGCAACTGGTCGCGCATCGACTCCTTGGACATGGTGCTGCCCTTGCCGAGGAAGCCGATGTTGACGGGGCTCGACTCCAGGGCCGCGTACATCCGGGCGAGGTGCCACGAACCGGGGGTGACCGTGGTCGCCTTGCTGCCCTCGGCCGGGCCCGTGCCGCCCCCGATGAGGGTGGTGACGCCGGAGGCGAGGGCCTCGTCGACGATGCCCGGCGCGATGAAGTGGATGTGCGTGTCGATGCCGCCGGCGGTGACGATCCTGCCGTTGCCCGCGATGACCTCGGTCTCGGGGCCGATGACGAGCTCGGGGTGGACGCCGTCCATGGTGTCCGGGTTGCCGGACTTGCCGATGCCGGTGATGCGGCCGTCGCGGATGCCGATGTCGGCCTTGACGACGCCCCAGTGGTCGATGATCACGGCCCCGGTGATCACGGTGTCGGGGGCGCCCTCGGCGCGGGTGGTGCGCGACTGGCCCATGGACTCGCGCAGCACCTTGCCGCCGCCGAAGACCGACTCGTCGCCGGAGCGGCCGGGGCCGCCGGAGCGGTCCTCCTCGATCTCGACGAAGAGGCCGGTGTCGGCCAGGCGGATGCGGTCGCCCGTGGTCGGGCCGAACAGGTCGGCGTAGGCGGCGCGGGACAGTTCAGGCATCGAGGGCACCTCCGGTCGCGCCGCGCAGACCCACGACGACGCGAGCGCCCGCGAGGGGGATCAGCTCCACGTCGACCGGGATGCCGGGCTCGAACCGGACGGCGGTGCCGGCGGCGATGTTCAGCCGCCTGCCGTGCGCGGCGGCGCGGTCGAAGTCGAGACCGGGGTTGGCCTCGGCGAAGTGGTAGTGGGAGCCGACCTGGACGGGCCGGTCGGCGGTGTTGAGCACGGTCAGACGGACGCTCTCGCGGCCCTCGTTGAAGGCGACGGGCTCGTCGGCGAAGAGGATCTCTCCGGGAATCATGGCTGCGGTTCCCGTCAGATGATCGGTTCGTGGACGGTGACGAGCTTGGTGCCGTCGGGGAAGGTCGCCTCGACCTGGACGTCGTGGATCATCTCGGGCACGCCCTCCATGACCTCGTGACGCTGGATCAGCTTCCGTCCGGACGCCATGAGCTCGCCGACCGTGCGGCCGTCGCGGGCCCCTTCGAGGATGTGCGAGGTGATCAGCGCGACGACTTCGGGGTGGTTGAGCTTCACGCCGCGCGCGCGGCGCTTCGCGGCCACGTCCGCGGCCACGTGGATGAGCAGTCTCTCCTGCTCGTGCGGGGTCAGTTGCACGTACCACCTCACAGAACATCACGCCGGGACCCGGACGGTCCGGCTGCCGCGTCCACCGCGACGGCTCTAGATGTAACACACAGCAATGGGCCGCAAAGTGCCCGCTGCCGTCGGGAAAACCGCAGGTGGAACGGGGTGCACAGTACGGCTAGAGTGTTTCTGCCACGTCACGCGGTTTTGACTGACTGATTACCGGTTTGACCGGCCGATTACCGGTGCCGCCGACGGCCTTTCGCATGCCCGCGCACTCCTGGACGCCACCGCCGCCGCACCGCGACGTCGCCCCCCCTCCGGAACCGGCGCTGCCGCAGGCGTCGACACGGGCGCGCCCGAACCGGCCGAACGGCTTACCCCCCATCGGCGTAGAAACACCTCGGATTTCCGGCCCGTCGAGCTTGCGCCACGCATGATCCCGGATGGCGGAAGGTGTCATTCCGTCGCTGGTCCCGGGGTCGCCGCGGCACCCGTCAAGGGGTCGAACACCGACATGTCCACCTGAACGGGTGAGTGGTGAGTAACCACACAAGGGCCCGGTTCCGTTGGGATTTTCCGACTTCGGTGCGCCAAGATCCATGACTGACGACAAGCCCCCGCCACAGCGGCGGGGCGGTCCGGGCGGACGCCGAGTCCTGCCGCCGCCCGGACGACCGGTCGACAGGAGTGGATCGGCAGGAGTGGAGGACCCGAGCACGACGGGTCGCCGGAACGGCCGCCCCCCGACGGGGAGGCGCCGGGCCGAGCAGCCCTTGGGGTGAAGCCGCACCCGTGCGGCCGGGCAACTTCGCCAGCCCGAATCCGACAGGTCATCCTTCACAGGCGGCTGACGAAGGGTTGCGCATGACTGCGCTCAATCGTGTCCCGTCCCTGATGGCCCGTGCCGGTACGGCCTCGGCCCTGACCATCGCCGCCGTGGGCGGCACCCTCGTGGTTCCCGGCGCCGCCTCCGAGGCCGCCGCGGCGGCCCACGCCACGAAGGCCCTGCGGATCGCGGCCTCCAAGAAGGGCTCCCCCTACGCGTGGGGGGCCACCGGCCCGTACCGGTTCGACTGCTCCGGACTGACCCTCTACTCGTTCAAGAAGGCCGGCAAGAAGCTGCCGCGGACCGCCGCGCAGCAGTACAACAAGACCCGGCACGTCTCCGCCGGGAGCCGCAAGGCCGGGGACCTGGTGTTCTTCCACTCGGGCCGGAGCGTGTACCACGTCGGCATCTACGCCGGTAAGGGCAAGATCTGGCACGCCCCGAAGACCGGGGACGTGGTGCGGCTCCAGAAGATCTGGACGAGCAACGTCTCGTACGGCCGGGTGAGGTGAGCCGCCCGGAGCGGTGACGGCGCCCTGACGCGCCGTCACCGCCCGGGATGCGTGACGCGGCGCTCGGCGGTTACCCGTCAGGCATGGCCGACCACCGCCGCTGCACCGCACGCAACGAGACCCCGCTGGAGCGAGCCGACCGCAACTTCGTCGAGCTGCTCCAGGAACTACGCGTCACCCAGACCGGGGTGCAGATCCTCTTCGCCTTCCTGCTGTCCCTGGCCTTCACGTCGCGCTTCCCGGAGCTCGACACCTTCCAGCGCGCCGTCTACGTGACCACGCTGCTGTTCACGGTGCTCGCCGCGATGCTGTTCACGGCTCCGGCCGCGCTGCACCGCTCGCTCTTCCAGCGGGGCGCCAAGGCGCGCATCGTGCGGGTGTCCTCGCGACTCGCCACGGCGGGCCTCGGCGTACTGGTCTGCGCGTTCACCGGCTCGGTGCTGCTCGTGGTCGACGTGACCGCGGGCCGGTCCGGCGGAGCGGCCGCCGGCGCGGTGACGCTGCTGGCCTGCCTCGGCCTGTGGGGGCTGCTCCCCCACCGGGTCCGGCGGGTCCACATGACCGGTGAACGCCGTGCCGCGGATCGCCGCACGGCGGCGGACCCGGCCCCGTCGGCCCGGCACGGCCGGGCGCGGGGCCGCACGGCCCGGGCCGCGACGTCCGTCGCGCGCCGGGTGCCGTCCACGCCTCAGCGCTGAGGCTCCTGCCGCTCCACCGCCTCGCCCCGGGGACGTCCCACGACCGGGACCGGCTCGGCGGGCACCGCCGGGGCCGGTGCCGTCCAGGGCAGTTCGATGGAGACGGTCTTGCCGCCCTCACGTGTGGGCCGCACTCTCAGCCTGCCGCCGCACTCAGCGGTCAGCCAGCGGATGATCACCATGCCCCGGCCGTTGTCCTGCTGCACGGCGGCGGGCAGCCGCTTGGGGAAGCGCGGATGGCTGTCGGTGACGCCGATGTACAGCCGCTCGTCGCGGTCGAGGACGAGGTCCACCGTGAAGGTCGGCGACTGCCCGAACGTGTGCTGCACCGCGTTCGTCGCCAGCTCCGAGACGATGAGCCGGACGGTCTCCGACACCTCCGCCTCCGCGGGCAGACCCCACTCCGCCAGGGTGCCCACCACGTAGGTGCGCGCGGCGGCCACCGAGGCGGGATCGCTCGGCAGAGTGACGGATGCTTCCAGATGGTCTGCCATGGCGACGTCGTCCCTTCCCACGGGACCGCGGTCCGACACGGAGCGGATGGTTCGAGTACGGTCCCGGACTGGTGCTTCACCGTCAGACTGCCATCACCACCCGGAGCGGGGCGGCGATCCACCGGGATATGCATATATCTGTCGCTCGAAGCGGTGAACTCTGCGACGGCAGAGCGTATTCGGGTGGCTCACTGGGAGTAGAGGAGTGGCCCATGCAGCACGGTCCGGTGGTGCGCCGCCGCAAGCTGGGCGCGGAACTGCGCGCCCTGCGCACGTCGGCGGGCATCACCAGCGGCGAGGCGGCCCGGCTGGTGGGCTGGCACCAGTCGAAGGTCAGCCGGATCGAGACCGGGACGAGCGGGGCGAAGCCGGCCGACGTGCGGTTGCTGCTGGACGCCTACGGAGTGGCCGACCGGGAACTGCGGGAGCTGCTGGTGGTGCTGGCGGGCTCGGAGGACACGGGCGGCCGGCACCACTGGTGGCACGCCTATCGCGGGGTGCTGCCGCCGACGTACCGGGACTTCATCAGCCTGGAGTCGCAGGCGAGCGCGATGCGGACGCTGGAGACCACGGTCGTGCCGGGGCTGCTGCAGACACCGGAGTACGCCCGCGCGGTCACCCGGGCCGCCGTGGAGGGTCTGTCGGAGGAACGGCTGGACACGCTGGTGGAGGTCCGGCTGGCCCGGCAGGACGTGCTGCGGGCCGACCCGCCGCTGGAGCTGAACGCGGTGCTCGACGAGGCGGTGCTGCGCCGGGAGGTGGGCGGGGCGGGGGTGATGGCCCGCCAGCTGGAACGGCTGGTGGAGGCCGCGCGGCTGCCCCATGTCCGGCTCCAGGTGCTCCCGTTCGCCGCCGGGGCGCACATCGGCGTCACCGGCCCTTTCGTCATCTTCTCCTTTCCGAGCACTTCTGATCTCGACGTGGTGGTTCTCGACCACTTGACGAGTAGCCTCCATCTCGAGCGGAAAGAAGACCTAGAGGCCTACACCGAGGCTTTCCACGCTCTCCTGCACCATGCCCTTTCGCCCGAGGACTCGTTGGACTACATCGCCGCGACAGCGGCCGGCGCGTAAGGAGGCACCATGTCCGCACTTCCTCGGAACACCCCCACGAGTACCGACCTGCACGGCGTGCGGTGGCGGCGCAGCAGCTACAGCACGGGAGCCAACAACTGCGTGGAGACGGCACGTCCGGCGGCCGGCCCCTGGGCCGGACTCCTCGCCGTACGCGACTCCAAGGACCCGGCCGGTCCCGCGCTGCTCTTCTCCCCCGGGAGCTGGGCGTCCTTCACGGCCGCCGTCCACGACGGCCGGACCGGCTGATCCCGCCGGGTGCCGCGCGACGCACGGCCGTGCCACGCCGACTCATGGCCGCGTTTCGCCGATCACCCGTACAGCCTGTGCGATCTGATCCCCGGAGAGGTCCGCGCGAGCGGTCAGCCTGATCCGTGAGATGCCATCGGGCACCGACGGAGGGCGGAAGCAGCCCACGGACAGGCCGGCCGCACGGCAGTCGGCCGCCCACCGCACGGCTCCCTCCGGGGAGGGAGCGCGCACGGAGACCACCGCGGCGTCCGGGCGCACCGCCTCGAGGCCCGCGGCGGTCAGGCGTGCGTGCAGTTCGGCCGCCACCTCGCGCGCCCGCGCGGCCCGGCCGGGCTCCCGGCGCAGCAGCCGCAGTGCGGCGAGGGCCGCGCCCGTGGCGGCGGGGGCGAGTCCGGTGTCGAAGATGAACGTCCGGGCGGCGTTCACCAGATGGTCGATCACCCGCGCGGGGCCGAGCACGGCGCCGCCCTGGCTGCCGAGCGACTTGGACAGCGTGACCGTCGCGACGACGTCGTCGGCGCCCGCGAGCCCCGCGGCGTGCGGAGCGCCCCGGCCGCCGTCGCCGAGGACGCCGAGACCGTGGGCGTCGTCGACGACCAGCCCCGCGCCGTGTTCCCGGCACGCCTCGGCGAGGCCGGCCAGCGGCGCCGCGTCGCCGTCCACCGAGAACACCGTGTCGGAGACGACGACGGCGGGCCCGTCGTGCGTCGCCAGCGCCTTGCGCACCGCGTCCGGGTCGGCGTGAGCCACCACCTGGGTGGTCCCCCGGGCCAGCCGGCAGCCGTCGATCAGCGAGGCGTGGTTGCCCGCGTCGGAGACGACGAGGGAGCCGTGCGGGGCCAGCGCGGTGACCGCGGCGAGGTTGGCCGCGTAGCCGGAGGAGAAGACGAGCGCGGCCTCGAAACCGCAGTGGGCCGCCAGTTCGCGCTCGAGTTCGGCGTGCAGATCGGTCGTTCCGGTCACCAGCCGGGAGCCGGTGGCGCCGCCGCCCCAGGTCCGCGCGGCCCGCGCCGCGCCCTCGGCCACCTCCGGGTGCCGGGCCAGCCCGAGGTAGTCGTTGCCGGCCAGGTCCAGCAGGGGTGACTCGGCGGGGCGGGGCCGCAGGGTGCGGACCAGTCCGGCCCGGCGGCGCGCCGCTGCCTGCTCGTCGATCCAGCCGAACGCCATGGCTTCGCCCTCCGGGGTTTTGTAGGCAGTGGACAGACATTAGCGGCACGACGGGCTGCCCGAGGTGTGGCGATACCCACACGGTGATCTGTCACTGTTGTGCGAAGTCTCCTTGGCCCCGGGCGGCCCCGTAGGACAGGATCGGCTCTCATGGACCTGCTGAACACGCTGGTGGACAAGGGGCTTCGGCGCGAGACGCCGACCCGCGAGGAAGCGCTGGCCGTCCTCGCCACTTCCGACGACGACCTGCTCGAGGTGGTGGCCGCGGCCGGCAGGGTGCGCCGTCACTGGTTCGGCCGACGGGTGAAACTCAACTACCTCGTCAACCTCAAGTCGGGCCTGTGTCCCGAGGACTGCTCCTACTGCTCGCAGCGGCTCGGCTCCAAGGCGGAGATCCTCAAGTACACCTGGCTCAAGCCCGGCCAGGCCTCCGAGGCCGCCGCCGCGGGCGTGGCCGGCGGCGCGAAGCGGGTGTGTCTGGTGGCCAGCGGCCGCGGTCCGACCGAGCGGGACGTGGACCGGGTCTCCGAGACGATCCGGACCATCAAGGAGCAGAACGAGGGCGTCGAGGTGTGCGCCTGTCTCGGCCTGCTCTCCGACGGCCAGGCGGAGCGGCTGCGCGAGGCGGGCGCCGACGCCTACAACCACAACCTCAACACGTCCGAGTCGACGTACGGGGACATCACGACCACGCACACCTACGCCGACCGGGTGGACACGGTCAACAAGGCGCACGCGGCCGGGCTGTCCGCCTGTTCCGGGCTGATCGCGGGCATGGGCGAGAGCGACGAGGACCTGGTCGACGTGGTCTTCTCGCTGCGCGAGCTGGACCCCGACTCGGTGCCGGTGAACTTCCTGATCCCGTTCGAGGGCACGCCGCTGGCCAAGGAGTGGAACCTCACCCCGCAGCGCTGCCTGCGCATCCTCGCGATGACGCGGTTCGTGTGCCCGGACGTCGAGGTGCGCATCGCCGGCGGCCGCGAGGTGCATCTGCGCTCGATGCAGCCGCTCGCGCTGCACCTGGCCAACTCGATCTTCCTCGGCGACTACCTCACCAGTGAGGGCCAGGCGGGCAAGGCGGACCTGGAGATGATCGCGGACGCCGGTTTCGAGGTGGAGGGCACCGGCGAGGTGACCCTGCCGGAACACCGGGCGGCCGGCCGGGGCGGCTGCGGGTCGCACGGGGACGGCGCGGACGGCGGCGCCTGCGGGTCGCACGAGGGGAACGGGGGCTGCGGCTCCCACGCGGGCGGCGGCGTCTGCGGTTCCGCCCCTGCGGCCGCGGAGGTGCCGGCGGCGGGCGAGGCGCGTACGGACCTGGTCGCCGTGCGCCGGCGCGGTGCCGGAACGGACCTCGCGCCCAATGCCTGAGCCCGCGCTGACCGTCGACGAGCTGCTGACCCTCGACCGGCGGCACGTCTGGCACCCCTACGGCCCCATGCCCGGCCGGCAGGACCCGCTCGTCGTGGAGTCGGCGAGCGGGGTGCGGCTGCGGCCGGCCGACGGCTCGGGCGAGCTGGTCGACGGGATGTCGTCCTGGTGGTCGGCGATCCACGGCTACAACCACCCGGTGCTCAACGAGGCCGCACGGGAGCAGCTGGACCGGATGAGTCACGTCATGTTCGGCGGGCTCACCCATGAGCCCGCCGTGCGGCTGGCGAAGCTCCTTGTCGACATGTCGCCGCAGGGGCTGGAGCATGTGTTCCTCGCCGACTCCGGGTCGGTGTCGGTCGAGGTCGCGGTCAAGATGTGCCTCCAGTACTGGCGTTCGCTGGGCCGGCCCGCGAAGCGGCGGCTGCTGACCTGGCGCGGCGGCTACCACGGCGACACCTGGCAGCCGATGTCGGTGTGCGACCCCGAGGGCGGGATGCACGAGCTGTGGAGCGGGGTGCTGCCGCGTCAGGTCTTCGCGGACGCCCCGCCCGCGGAGTACGAGGAGTCGTACGCCGAACATCTGCGCGCGACGGTCGAGCGGCACTCCGAGGAGCTGGCCGCGGTGATCGTCGAGCCGGTGGTGCAGGGCGCGGGCGGCATGCGCTTCCACTCCCCCGCCTATCTGCGCGTGCTGCGCGAGGCGTGCGACGCGCACGACGTGCTGCTGGTGTTCGACGAGATCGCCACCGGCTTCGGGCGTACGGGCGCGCTGTTCGCGGCGGAGCACGCGGCCGTGTCGCCGGACGTGATGTGCGTGGGCAAGGCGCTGACCGGCGGTTACCTCACCATGGCGGCGACGCTGTGCACCTCGCGGGTGGCCGAGGGCATCTCGCGCGGCGAGGTGCCGGTGCTCGCGCACGGGCCGACGTTCATGGGCAACCCGCTCGCGGCGGCCGTGGCGTGCGCGTCGATCGGGCTGCTGCTCGGCCAGGACTGGCGCGCGGAGGTCAAGCGCATCGAGGCGGGCCTCACCGGGGGGCTCGCGCCCGCCGCCGAACTGCCGGGCGTGACCGACGTGCGGGTGCTCGGCGCGATCGGCGTGGTGCAGCTCGACCACCCCGTCGACATGCGGGCGGCGACCGAGGCGGCCGTGCGCGAGGGTGTGTGGCTGCGGCCGTTCCGCGACCTGATCTACACGATGCCGCCCTACGTCACGGGCGACGCCGACGTCGCGCGCATCACGCGCGCGGTGTGCGCGGCGGCACGGGAAGGATGACGACATGCCGGTACTGGTGATCACGGGGACGGGCACGGAGGTCGGCAAGACCGTCGTGACCGCCGCCGTCGCCGCGACGGCGCTGGCCGTGGGCCGGTCGGTGGCCGTGCTCAAGGCCGCCCAGACTGGCGTACGTCCGGACGAGCCCGGGGACGCCCAGGAGGTCGCGCGTCTCGCGGGCGCCGTGACGGCGGCCGAGGTCGACCGTTACCCCGAGCCGTTGGCACCGGGCACGGCCGCGCGGCGGGCCAGGCGGGCGCCGGTGCGTCCCGGGGAGGTGGCGGAGCGCGCGGCCAAGCTGGCGACCGAGCACGACCTGGTGCTGGTGGAGGGTGCGGGCGGCCTGCTCGTCCGCTTCGACGAGGAGGGCGGCACCCTGGCGGACGTCGCGGCACTTCTGGGCGCGCCGGTGCTCGTGGTGGCGTCGGCGGGCCTGGGCACGCTGAACACGACCGAGCTGACGGCGCGCGAACTCGCCGCGCGGGGGCTTGAGTTGCCGGGTGTGGTGATCGGCAGCTGGCCGGCGGAGCCGGACCTCGCCTCGCGCTGCAACCTCGCGGACCTGCCGGAGGTGTCGGGGGCACCCCTGCTCGGCGCCCTGCCCGCCGGCGCGGCCGCCCTCGCACCGTCCGCCTTCCGGTCGGCGGCACCGCAGTGGCTGGCACCCCGTCTGGACGGCACGTGGGACGCGGAGGCCTTCCGGCGCGGGGAGGCCCCCTGAGCGACGGACGCCTCTGAGGCGGGCCGCGCGCCCCACCGGGGGACACGGGCCACGGGCCGCGGCGGCTTCCGGGGCGGGAGCGACGGCTGCGGCGCAGAGGCCCGTGTTGTCAGCGCGTCGGCGGGCGGGTGCGCGGTGCCCGTGCGGGGGACAATCGCGGTAAGGCGCCACCTCGTGAGGGAGGTCCCATGCCGCAGCGATCCGCCCGTGCCCGCTCCGTGCCCCCGGACGCCGTGCACCATCCGCTCTTCGCCCGCTACTACGCCCGGGCCAGCGTGAGCGCCGAGACCCGGCTGGGCATGGCACGGGTGCGCGAGCGGCTGCTCGCCGGGCTGTCGGGGCGGGTGCTCGAGGTCGGCGCGGGCAACGGGCTGAACTTCGCGCACTATCCGGGCGCCGTCTCGGAGGTCGTCGCCATCGAACCGGAGCGTTCCCTGCGGCAGCTGGCCGTGGACGCGGCGCTGCGCGCCCAGGTACCGGTCGACGTGGCGCCGGGCGCGGCGGAGGCGCTGCCGGTCAAGAGCGAGGCGTTCGACGCGGCCGTCGTGTCGCTGGTGCTGTGCAGCGTGCGGGACGTGCCGCGGGCGCTCGGGGAGCTGCGGCGCGTGCTGCGGCCCGGCGGCGAGCTGCGGTTCTTCGAGCACGGGCGGGGCGGCGGACGCATGATGACGCTCACCCAGCGCGCGCTGGACCGCACGGTGTGGCCGCCGCTGGCCGGCGGCTGCCACGTCTCCCGCGACCCGGTCGCCGCGCTGCGGGACGCCGGGTTCACCCTGGGCCCCTACCGGCGGATGCTGATGCCGGAGAACGGACCGGCGCTGCCGATGTCGTACTGCGTCCTCGGCACGGCCTGGCGCCCGCCGGGGGACGGCGCCTAGGACTGTCTGACCCTTCCCGTCGTCGCCCGAAGGGCGGCCGCGCGGCGTCAGGCGCGTGCTCTCGGCGTGCCGGCCCGAGACCCGCGTACCAGACGTACCCGGGTCCGGGGCCGGTGGGCGAGTGGGGGTGCCCCCTCCGGGGGAGCGTGCATGGCGTCGCACGGCAGACGGGAGTCGTCAGACAGGCCTCAGGCGCCGCGCGCGGCCGTCACACCGTCCACTGGCGCAGCTCGTGCGCGATGTCCTCGACCGACGCGTCGCCGCTCTTGACCAGCAGGGCGAGGTCGCGCACCTGCTCGGGGGTGGTGGCGACCTTGACGCCGCTGGCGACCAGATAGGCGTAGGCGACCGCGGAGGCGAAGAGGGCGTTGGAGCGCTCCAGCGCGGGCACGTGGATCAGGAGCTGGAGCAGGGCCGCGGCGCGGGCGTGCGGGCCCTCGTAGACGGGGACGTCGAATATCTCGGCGCTGTGGCGGGCGACGGCGGCGACGAGGGCGCCCCAGTCGGTGACCTGGGGGTCTCCCGGGGTGCGCTGTTCGGCGAGCATCAGCAGCCAGGCGAGGTCGATGGTGAGATCGTTCAACGGCTCAGCGGCGGCGCTCGCCGACCTCCTCCGCGAAGACCTTCTCGTACTGCTGCATGAAGTCGGCGGCGGCCTCCACGAAGGTGCGGCCGGCCTCGCCGGTGTCCTGCCGGACCAGTTCCTCGATGTAGCGGTTGACGCTCATCCCCCGGGCCAGGGCCCGTTCGCGGGCGGCCCGGGCGGTGCCCTCGTCCACCCGCACGTTCAGCTGGGCCTTCTGGGTCTTCGCCATACCTCGAAGCTAGCGCCGGAACGCTAGCAGGGGCAAGGGCGGCCGCCGTCCGCATGCCGGAATTCACGGCGGCTGTGCGCCACGGGTGGTGTGATCACGCCATGACTGATCTCCGGATACGGGCCGCCGGGCCCGAGGACCTCGATTCCGTGCTGGCCTTCTGGAAGACGGCCGCGGAGGGGACGAGCATCAGCGACGACCGGGCCGGCGTGGAGCGGCTGGTCGCCCGCGACCCCGAGGCGCTGATCCTGGCCGAGCGCGACGGCACGCTGCTGGGCACGGTGATCGCCGGCTTCGACGGCTGGCGCTGCCATCTGTACCGGCTGGCGGTGCACCCGGACCACCGCCGCCAGGGCGTCGGCTCGGCCCTGCTGGACGCCGCGGCGGAACGGTTCGCAGGGCTCGGCGGGCGGCGCGCGGACGCGATGGTGCTGGTGCGCAACGAGCGGGCCCAGCATGCGTGGCGGGCCGCCGGGTACGCGCCTGAGGAGAAGTGGCGACGCTGGGTCAAGCCCCTGACCGGCTGAGGAGCTTGACCGACGGAGGTCCCCCCACCGGCCGAAGGCCCCGCACCGAGGGAAAGGCAGTGAGCACCGGCACATGAGCGAGCGTCCCGGCGCACGACATCGCGCGAACCTCCGCGTCCTGCCCGATCATGGAGCCGAGGTGACCCGATGACCGAAGTGCTCCTGCTGC
Source organism: Streptomyces sp. NPDC032940 (assembly GCF_040636935.1). Lineage (NCBI taxonomy): Bacteria > Bacillati > Actinomycetota > Actinomycetes > Kitasatosporales > Streptomycetaceae > Streptomyces > Streptomyces sp. NPDC032940. Next base: position 113,561 of record NZ_JBEZVJ010000010.1, read on the forward strand.
TGGTGGCGATCCTGCTCTCGCTCGCGTGCGGCGCCTTCGTCGCGGCCGAGTTCTCCCTGACGACCGTCGAGCGCGGCGAGCTGGAGCGCGCCGTAGAGCGGGGCGAGCGGGGCGCGGCGAGCGCCTTGAAGGGCGTACGGAACCTGACGTTCCAGCTGTCCGGGGCGCAGCTCGGCATCACGGTCACCAACCTGGTGGTCGGCATGCTCGCCGAGCCGTCGGTCGCGGCACTCATCTCGGGGCCGCTGGAGGACGCCGGGATGTCCCGCTCGACGGCCTCGTCGCTGGCGCTGGTGCTGGGCACGGCCCTGTCCACGGTCTTCCTGATGATCGTCGGTGAGCTGGTGCCGAAGAACTGGGCGATCTCCTCGCCGCTGGCCGTGGCCAAGCGGGTGGGCGGTCCGCAGCGCTGGTTCAGCATGGCCTTCCGGCCCTTCATCACCCATCTGAACAACACGGCCAACCGTGTCGTGCGCCGGCTCGGCGTGGAGCCCGCGGAGGAGCTGGCGTCCGCACGCGGCCCGCAGGAGCTGGCGGCGCTCGCCCGGCACTCCGCCAAGGAGGGCGCCCTGGAACCGGACACCGCCGAGCTGTTCGTGCGGACCCTGAACCTCGCCGACCTGACGGCGGAGAACGTGATGACCCCGCGCGTCCAGGTGATCGCCCTGGACTGGCGGGCGACCTGCGAGGACGTGGCGAACGCGACGCGGGCGACGGGGTTGTCCCGGTTCCCGGTCTTCCGGGACAGCCTGGACACGGTGGTGGGGACGGCCCATGTGAAGGACGTGCTGGCGGTGCCCGCCGAGCGCCGGCCCCGGGTGCCCGTCGCCGAGCTCATGCGGGAGCCGTTGCTCGTCCCGGAGACGCTGACCGTCGACCGGCTCCTGGACCGGCTTTCCGGACGGCGCACGATGGCCGTCGTCATCGACGAGTACGGCGGGACGGCGGGGGTCGCCACGCTGGAGGACATCGTCGAGGAGGTCGTCGGCGAGGTGCGCGACGAGCACGATCCGCACGAGACCCCCGAGCTGGACGCGGCCGGCACCGACGAGCAGGGCCGCGCCCTGTACCGGGCCGACGGCGCGGCCCGGGTGGACCGGCTCGCCCGCCTCGGCCTGCGGGTTCCGGAGGGCCCGTACGAAACGGTCGCGGGGCTGGTCGCGGCCCGGCTGGGCCATATCCCCGAGGTCGGCGACACCGTCGACCTCGAGGGCTGGCGGCTGGACGTCGTGGACGCGACGGGGCGCCGGGCGGCCCGGGTGCTGCTGCACGCGCCGCTCGCCGACGACCCGTCCGGCGACGGCGGACACGGACACGGTGACGGGGAGGCCGGACGGTGACCGCGGTGCAACTGCTGATCGGTCTGGCGACGCTCGTCGTCAACGCCTTCTTCGTCGGTGCCGAGTTCGCGCTGATCTCGGTGCGCCGCAGCCAGGTGGAGCCGTACGCCGAGGAGGGCGACCGGCGGGCCCGGAGCGTGCTGTGGGGGCTGGAGCACGTCTCCGCACTGCTCGCGGCGGCGCAGCTCGGCATCACGCTGTGCACGCTGGTCCTCGGCATCGTCGCGGAACCGGCCATCGCGCATCTGCTGGAGCCGGTGTTCCACGCGGTGGGCGTGCCGTCGGGGGCGGGACACGCGGTGTCCTTCGTGATCGCCCTGGCCCTCGCGACGTATCTGCACATGCTGCTCGGCGAGATGGTCCCGAAGAACGTCGCGCTGGCCGAGCCGGTGCGCAGCGCGCTGCTGCTGGGGCCGCCGCTGGTGGGACTGTCCCGTGCGCTGCGCCCGGTGATCTTCACGGTGAACGCCTTCGCGAACGGGCTGCTCAAGCTGCTCCGGGTGGACGCGAAGGACGAGGTCTCGGCGACGTTCACGGACACCGAGCTGGCCGAGATCGTCAAGGACGCCGGCGAGGCGGGGCTGATCGACGACCGCGCCCAGGAGCGGCTGCACGACGCCCTGGAGCTGGGGCGCAGGCCGGTGCGGGACGTCGTGCTGCCCCTGGAACGCGTCGTGCACGCGCGCGTGGGCATCACGCCGGAGCAGTTGGAGCGGTTGTCGGCCGAGTCCGGGTTCTCCCGCTTCCCCGTGGTCGACGACGGGCGGCGCATCGTCGGCTACCTGCACGTCAAGGACGCCCTGGACGCCTCCCCCCGGGACCAGCCGTTCCGGCTGCGGGACATGCGGCCCATCGCCCGGGTGCGGGAGGTCACCCCGCTGGACGACGTGCTCACGGCGATGCGCCGCAGCCGTACGCATGTTGCGGCGGTCCTGGGCTCCGACGGGCGGCTGGCCGGGCTCGTGACCATGGAGGACGTGCTGCGGGAGCTGTTCGGGCAGCGGAACTGAAGGCCTCTGGCACGGGGCGACCGACCGGCGGGTATGTGCAGGGGCTACCATTTCTGTCGCCATGCAGACGAACCCCACCCACACCAGCCTCGTCGCCGTCGGCGACTCCTTCACCGAGGGCATGTCCGACCTGCTGCCCGACGGTTCCTACCGGGGCTGGGCCGACCTGCTCGCGGCGCGGATGGCCGCCCGCACCCCCGGTTTCCGGTACGCGAACCTCGCCGTGCGCGGGAAGCTGATCGGCCAGATCGTCGACGAGCAGGTGGACGTCGCCGCGGCCATGGGCGCCGATGTGATCACGCTGGTCGGCGGGCTCAACGACACCTTGCGGCCCAAGTGCGACATGGCCCGGGTGCGGGATCTGCTGACGCAGGCGGTGGAGCGGCTGGCCCCGAACTGCAAGCAGCTGGTGCTGATGCGCAGCCCCGGCCGGCAGGGCCCGGTGCTGGAGCGGTTCCGGCCGCGCATGGAGGCGCTGTTCGCGATCATCGACGACCTGTCCGCACGGCACGGCGCCGTGGTCGTCGACCTGTACGGGGCCCGGTCGCTGGCCGACCCGCGGCTGTGGGACGTGGACCGGCTGCACCTGACCGCCGAGGGCCACCGCCGGGTCGCGGAGGCCGTGTGGCAGACACTGGGCTACGCACCCGAGGACCCCGACTGGCACGCGCCGGTCCCGGCGACGCCGCCCCCGGGCTGGCTCACGCGCCGCGCGGAGGACGTCCGCTTCGCCCGGCAGCACCTGCTGCCCTGGATAGGCCGCAGGCTGACGGGCCGCTCGTCCGGCGACGGACTGCCGCCCAAGCGCCCGGAGCTGCTGCCGTACGAGGACCTGGCCTGATCGTTCCCGGAGCGGCCCTCCCTTCGTAGCTTCCGACGAACAACCCCGCGGCGCTGGCCTGCACGAATCGCCAGTAGAATCCGTTTACGTGACTTCCGCTCCCGCCAAGCCCCGCATCCCGAACGTCCTCGCCGGACGCTACGCCTCCGCCGAGCTCGCCACGCTCTGGTCGCCCGAGCAGAAGGTGAGGCTCGAGCGGCAGCTCTGGCTCGCCGTGCTGCGGGCCCAGAAGGACCTGGGCATCGAGGTGCCCGACGCCGCGATCGCCGACTACGAGCGTGTGCTCGACCAGGTCGACCTGGCCTCCATCGCCGAGCGCGAGAAGGTCACGCGGCACGACGTGAAGGCGCGGATCGAGGAGTTCAACGACCTCGCCGGCCACGAGCACGTGCACAAGGGGATGACCTCCCGCGACCTGACGGAGAACGTCGAGCAGCTCCAGATCCGGCTGTCGCTCGAGCTGATCCGCGACCGTTCGGTGGCCGTCCTGGCCCGCCTCGGCAAGCTGGCCGGCGAGTACGCCGAGCTGGTCATGGCCGGCCGCTCGCACAACGTGGCCGCGCAGGCGACCACGCTGGGCAAGCGGTTCGCGACCGCCGCCGACGAGCTGCTCGTCGCCTACGGCCGGGTGGAGGAGCTGCTGGGCCGCTATCCGCTGCGCGGCATCAAGGGACCGGTCGGCACCGCCCAGGACATGCTGGACCTGCTCGGCGGGGACGCCGGCAAGCTCGCGGAGCTGGAGCAGCGGATCGCCGGGCACCTCGGCTTCTCGCAGGCCTTCACCTCCGTCGGCCAGGTCTACCCGCGCTCGCTGGACTACGAGGTCGTCACCGCGCTGGTGCAGCTGGCGGCGGCGCCGTCCTCGCTGGCCAGGACGATCCGGCTGATGGCCGGGCACGAGCTGGTCACCGAGGGCTTCAAGCCCGGCCAGGTCGGCTCCTCCGCGATGCCGCACAAGATGAACACCCGCTCCTGCGAGCGCGTCAACGGCCTCATGGTGATCCTGCGCGGCTACGCGTCGATGACCGGCGAACTGGCGGGCGACCAGTGGAACGAGGGCGACGTGTCCTGCTCCGTGGTGCGCCGGGTGGCCCTGCCGGACGCGTTCTTCGCGCTGGACGGACTGCTGGAGACCTTCCTGACCGTGCTCGACGAGTTCGGCGCCTTCCCGGCCGTCGTCGCCCGCGAGCTCGACCGCTACCTGCCCTTCCTCGCCACCACCAAGGTGCTGATGGGCGCGGTGCGGGCCGGGGTGGGCCGCGAGGTCGCGCACGAGGCGATCAAGGAGAACGCCGTCGCCTCCGCGCTGGCGATGCGCGAGCAGGGCGCCGAGCGCAACGAGCTGCTGGACAAGCTGGCCGCCGACGAGCGCATCCCGCTCGACCGCGCCCAGCTCGACGCCCTGATGGCCGACAAGCTCTCCTTCACCGGCGCCGCGGCCGGCCAGGTCGGCGTCGTCGTCGGCCGGATCGAGGAGATCGTCAAGCAGCACCCGGCCGCCGCGGGCTACACCCCCGGGGCGATCCTCTGACCCGCTTCAGCCGGGCCGAACTGGAGGCCGCCCGCGACCGTCTCGTACCGGACGTCGTCGCGGACGGCCTCCGTGTGCTCTTCTGCGGCATCAACCCCGGCCTGTTGTCGGCGGCCACGGGACACCACTTCGCCCGCCCCGGCAACCGCTTCTGGCCGGTGCTGCATCTGTCCGGCTTCACGCCGAGGCTGCTCAAGCCCTCGGAGCAGGACCTGTTGCCCTCGTACGGGCTCGGCATCACCAACGTCGTCGCGCGGGCCAGCGCGCGGGCGGACGAGCTGAGCGCCGACGAGTACCGGGAGGGCGGGCGGCTGCTGGCGCTGAAGGTGGCACGCCTGCGGCCCCGTTGGCTTGCCGTGGTGGGCGTGACCGCCTACCGGGCGGCCTTCGACGACCGCGGGGCTCAGGTGGGTCCGCAGGAGCGGACGATCGGGGGCACCCGGATCTGGGTGCTGCCCAACCCGAGTGGTCTGAACGCCCATTGGACCGCGCAGACGATGGCCGAGGAGTTCGCCCGGCTGCGGATCGCCGCGGAGGCAGAACCGGAGGCGTAGGCCGTGGTCATGGCAGGGCCTCCTCCGTGACCACGGCCAGCAGCTGCACTTCGTCCGCCTCGTCCCGGTCGGCGACGGCCACCGCGAGCCGGCGGCCCGTGCCCTGCGCGTCCCAGAGGTACGCCACGCGGGCGCGGGCGCTGAGGCCGGCCCACGGCTCGGGTATCTCCTCGCGCTCGGTCCGCAGCAGGACCGTCTGGAGATTCCACAGGTCGGGCTCCCCCCAGCGCTCGGCGAGGCGCTCGCACAGGGCGTCGCGCTCCTTCTCGTAGTCCTCCACCGTCACCGCCCGCTCCCCCGGGTCGCCGCCGCGCAGGCCGTGGCTGCTCGCCAGCACGGCCGTGAGGTGACCGGGGCACGACGGGCCGTGCTCCGCCGGGAAGGGCCGGAAGCACAGCTCGTCGATGAGGGCGAGCTGCCGTGCGATGTCCATGCCCTCCAGTAAACCGGCCGCCACTGACAATTGGCGGGGCGTCAGCCGTCCGCGGCTCAGGCGTCCCGGCGGTGCAGCCGCCAGGCCCCCGCGAGGACGGCGGCGGCCGCCCACAGCGCGGTCACCGCGAGCCCCGTCCAGGGTCCGAGGGGCCCGTCGTGCGTCTGGTGCAGGGCGACTTGGCCCGCCTGGTCCGGCAGGAAGTCGGTGGCGCCGCCGGCCGCGTCCCCGATCACGAAGGCGACGACGAGGATGAACGGGACGACGGTGGACAGGGTGGCCGTGCCGCTGCGGAACAGGGCAGTGAGACCGGCTGCGAACAGTGCCATCAGCGTCAGGTAGATCCCGCAGCCCACGACGCCGCGCGCCTGCTCGCCGGCCGTGAGTCCGTCCGCCGCGGCGCCGAGGCCCGCCCGGGCCGCGACGAGTGCGGCGCAGGCGGTGAGCAGGCCCACGGCCAGCACCGGTGCGGCCACGACCACGAGCTTCGCCGCGAACCACCGGCCGCGCCGCGGGACCGCGGCCAGCGAGAGCCGGATTCCGTTCCCCCGGTACTCCGAGGACACGGCCAGGGCCCCGTAGGCGATCGCGGCGATCTGCCCCGGCCAGACGCCGGACAGGGCCGTGAACAGGGGGTCGAAGCCGGGTTCGGACGTGCCGGAGTTGCCGGCCAGCGCGGAGAACGCCGTAGTGACCGCGAACACGGCGAGCAGGGTGCCGCACAGGGAGCGCAGGGAGAGCACCTTGAGGGCCTCCGCGCGCAGGACGGGCGTGAAGGTGGTCATGGCCGGGCCTCCTGGGGCTGGGCGGCGAACTCTGTCTCGGCGGCGGTCAGGCCGAGGTAGGCCTGTTCCAAGGTGCCTTCCTCGGGGGCCAGTTCCAGGACGGGCACACCGGCTCCGGACAGGGCACGGCCGATGTCGTCCACGCGCGCGTGGTGCACGGTCCAGTACCCGTCCGCGTGCTCCACGGCGTCGTGGCCGTACCGGGCGAGGGCCGCCTTCAACGCGGTGACGTCCGAGGTGCGGACGCGGACACGCGGCTGCACGCGCGCGTCGATGAACTCCCGCATCGGGGTGTCGGCCAGCAGGCGGCCCCGGCCCAGGACCACCAGGTGGTCGGCGAAGGACGCGGTCTCGTTCATCAGGTGGCTGGAGACCAGCACCGTGCGGCCCTCGGCCGCGAGCCGCCGCAGCAGCTCCCGGATCCAGATGATGCCCTCGGGGTCGAGCCCGTTGGAGGGCTCGTCCAGCAGCACCACCTCGGGGTCGCCGAGCAGCGCGGCGGCGATGCCCAGCCGCTGGCGCATGCCCAGGGAGTACGTCCGCACCCGGCGGCGGGCCGCCGAGGCGATGCCCGTCTCCTCCAGCACCTCGTCGACCCGGCGCGCGGGCAGGCGGTTGCTCGCCGCCAGGACGCGCAAGTGGTCCCGGGCGGTGCGCGAGCCGTGCGCCGCGTGCGCGTCGAGCAGGGCGCCGACGTGGCGCAGCGGCTCGTGGAGCGCGGCGTAGGGACGCCCGCCGACGGTCGCGGTTCCGGAGGTGGGCCGGTCCAGGCCGAGCACCAGCCGCATGGTGGTGGACTTTCCCGCGCCGTTGGGGCCGAGGAAGCCGGTGACGCGGCCGGGGCGCACGGTGAAGGTGAGGTCGTCGACGGCTCGTCTGGTGCCGTACTCCTTGGTGAGGTTCTGGACGTCGATGCTGGTCATGACAGCAGCGTGGCCTCGCGTACGGGGGCCGGTCCTCCCCCGTCGGGGGGCGGTGTCTCCCCCGCACGGGGGATCTCGTTGTCAGTGGGCGCTGGCACGATGGCGCCATGGCACGGTTCTGGCGCCCGCTGTCTCGCGGGGCGACATACACACGCCTGCTGCACCTGTGGGTGCCGGCGGCGGCGTTCAGCGTGTGGATGTGGGTGGCGCCGGAGCTGCCGTGGGTGCCGGCGCTCGTGCTCGTTCCGGTCGGCCTGATCCCGGTCGTGCGGGTGGGCGAAGGCGTGCAGGCGCGGTACATGCTGACACCGGGGGAGACAAAGCCCGAGTTCTCCGTGCGGCCGGCCACGGGCTGGCGGGACCGTTGGCGGACCGTGCTGTGGCTGGAGGCACGCATGGTCCTGGCGTTCGTCGTGGGCTTCGCCACGGTCTGGCTGCCGATCCTGTCGTACACGGCCGCCGCGTCCGTCGTCGGCCGTGTGCCCGAGGACATGCCGGTGGTGGCCGGTACGGAACCGCACTGGGCCTACGCCCTGCTCGTCCCTGTCCCGCTGCTGCTCCTGTACGGCACGGTGGTCGGCCTCGGCGAGCTGGCCACCTTCCTCGCGCGCGGGCTGCTCGGCCCGTCCGCCGCCGAGCGCCTCACGGCCCTCGAGGAGCGCACCGAACAGCTTCTGGAGCGCACCCGCATCGCCCGCGAGCTGCACGACTCCATCGGCCACGCCCTGACCGTCGCCGTCGTCCAGGCGGGGGCCGCCCGCGCGGCGAACAGCCCCGACTTCACCGACCGGGCGCTGACCGCGATCGAGGAGACCGGCCGGGCGGCCCTGGAGGATCTGGAGCGGGTGCTCGGCGTGCTGCGGGAGGCGGAGCGGCCGGTGAGCGGCCGGCCGACGCTCGTGGACGCCGACCGGCTGCTGGAGTCCGCCCGCGCGTCCGGGGCGAAGGTCGACGCCGAACTGACGGGGCCTCTGGAGACCGTGCCGGGCCCCGTCTCGCGGGAGGGCTACCGGATCCTCCAGGAGGCGCTGACCAATGTGCTGCGGCACGCGGGCTCGGTCCCCGTGCGGGTCCGCGTCCGGGTCGTGGACGGCAGCCTCGCTCTCGACGTGCGCAACCCCCTGCCGGACGGGAGAGCGGCACCGGAGCGCGGCAGCGGCCTGCGCGGCATACGCGAACGGGCCGCGCTGCTGGGCGGGCGGGCGCACACGGGACCCGACGCCGGTGACTGGCAGGTCCACGTCGAGCTGCCGGTGGGCTGATCTACGCTGACCGCATGCCGGTCAGAGTTCTCCTCGTCGACGACGAGCCCCTCGTACGCGCGGGTCTGCGCGCCGTGTTGGAGGCGCAGCCCGACATCGAGGTGGCCGGGGAGGCGGCCGACGGGGCGGCGGTCGTCCCGCTGGTGCGGCAGCTGCGGCCGGACGTGGTCGCCATGGACGTCCGCATGCCGCTGCTGGACGGCATCGAGGCGACGCGCATGCTGCTGCGGACGATGCCCGACCCGCCCAAGATCCTCGTGGTGACGACCTTCGAGAACGACGAGTACGTGTACGAGGCGCTGCGTGCGGGCGCCGACGGGTTCCTGCTGAAGCGGGCCCGGCCGGCCGAGATCGTGCACGCGGTGCGGCTGATCGCCGAGGGCGATTCGCTGCTGTTCCCCGCCTCGGTGCGGCAGCTGGCCGCCGAGTACGGCGACGGCGGCGGGAACCGCGCGGCCCGCGCGGCGCTGGAGCGGGCGCGGCTGACCGAGCGGGAGGGAGAGGTCCTGCGGCTGATGGCGCGCGGGCTGTCGAACGCGGAGATCGCCGCCCGGCTGGTCGTCGGCACGGAGACGGTCAAGTCGCATGTGAGCGGGGTGCTGGCGAAGCTGGGGGCGCGGGACCGCACGCAGGCGGTGATCACGGCGTACGAGTCCGGGTTCGTGGCCCCGGGCTGAGGCGTCCCCCGGAGCCGGGGCGGGGCGGACCGGTGCTCGCCCGCGGGGAGCGGGCCGAGTACGATCCGGCCAACACGCGCACGAGCTGGGAGGACGGACGTTGGGCGGGCTGACCGGCGGGGATCCGTCGCTGCTGCGGAGGATCAACTCCGCGGTGGTGCTGCACGCGCTGCGTGCCACGGACTCCGCGACCCTGACCGAGATCACCCGGGTGACGGGGCTGTCCCGGCCGACCGTCGAAGGCGTCGTCGAGGGGCTCATCGAGGCCGGTCTGGTCGTCGAGACGGCCGCCGACGACGGCATGGCCCGACGGCAGGGGCGGCCGGCGCGTCGCTTCCGGTTCCGGGCGGAGGCGGGGCACCTGCTGGGTCTCGAGATCGGCCCGCACCGCGTCGCCGCGCTCCTCGCCGACCTGGACGGGCGGGTGATCGGCGCCCAGGCGAAGGACGTCGAGGAGACCGCTCCGGCCGACGAGCGCCTGGAGCGGCTGCGCACCGCTGTCGCCGAACTGCTGCGCCGGGCCGGGGTGGCGCGCGGGTCCCTGCGGGCCGTGGGGGCGGCCTCGCCCGGGATCGTCGAGGCGGACGGCACGGTGCGGCTGGGCACCGCGCTGCCCGAGTGGACGGGGCTGCGTCTGGGCGAGCGGCTGCGCCGTTCCTTCAAGTGCCCGGTGCTGGTGGAGAACGACGCCAACGCGGCGGCGGTCGCCGAGCACTGGAAGGGTGCCGCCACCGAGTCCGACGACGTGGTGTTCGTGCTGGCCGGGCTGAGTCCCGGGGCCGGTGCGCTGATCGGCGGGCGGCTGCACCGGGGGTACGGCGGGGCGGCGGGCGAGATCGGCGCGCTGCATCTGCTGGGCCGGGACGTGACGCCGGAGACGTTGCTGTCCACCACCGACCAGCCGCTGCATCCGCTGGACGAGCAGGCGGTCGCCAAGGTGTTCGCCGAGGCGCGGGACGGCGACCAGCGGGCCCGCGCGGCCGTCGAGCGGTTCATCCAGCGGCTGGTGCACGACGTGGCGGCGCTGGTGCTGGCGCTGGACCCGGAGCTGGTCGTCATCGGCGGCTGGGCGGCGGGCCTCGACGGCGTCCTGGAACCGCTGCGGCGGGAGCTGGCCCGCTACTGCCTGCGGCCGCCGAGGGTGGCCCTGTCGCTGCTCGGCGAGGCCGCCGTGGCGACCGGGGCGCTGCGGCTGGCCCTCGACCATGTGGAGGAGCAGCTGTTCGCGGTGGAGGGGGCGACGGCGCGCCGCTGAACGCCGGCCGCGGGGGTCTGCGGCGGGCCGGGCCGCCGGTCCCGTTCGGCACAGGTGCGCCCGCGTCGGGTCCGGTGGGCCGGGTTCCGTCCGCCGGTGTGCGGGCACGGCGGTCGACGGGGCCACGCGCAGCACGGTCACGCCCCGGGTGCGGGGCGAAACGGATACCGGTGCGGGTCCCCGCGGGGTCGTCGCGAGCCCGGCGGACCCGCGCGCCCGGTGACGGGCCGGCATCGGCCCGGTACGGACGGCCGATCACGGCGCGCGCCCTCCGCGGCCTTGGCCGGGAGCCCCGTGCGGCAGACCGGCGCTCTGTGCGGAAGGCCCACGCGGGCGCGCCGACGGCCGGCGCGGGCCCGACGCGGACGCGCCGACGGCCGGCGGGAAGCCCACGCGTGTCCCTGCGCGCGGCCCGGCGCCGGCCCACCAGGCGGGGAGCCCGAAGCCGCCCCGGGGCGCCGGCCTCGCGTCAGGACGCCCGGGTCTCCGGGCCGTGGTGGATCTCCATGTCGCCCGAGTCGCCGAAGGTCAGCCGGCAGGTGTCCGCGCGGTAGGTGGCGACGGAGAGCGCCGCGGTGCGGCCGCCGGCGAGATAGCGGGTGGTGACGACCAGGACCGGCGCCCCGGGGAGACGGTCGAGCTCCTTGGCGTCCTCCGCGCCGGCCGAGCCCAGCTCGACGGCGTTCTCCCGGTGCTCCAGCTCCAGCCGCTGCAGCTCGCGCAGCACGGCACGCGCGCGTGCCGCACCGGACGGGGCGTCGATGGCGGTCAGGTCGGGCACCGACGCCGACGGGATGTACAGCAGCTCCGTCGCGACGGGCCGGCCGTGCGTGACGCGGGAGCGGCGGACGGTGTGCACGGGCTCGTCGCGGCCGGCCCCCAGGGCGTCGGCGACGGCCGCGGGCGGCGCCGCGGCGACGCAGTCGGCCGGCTGCCAGCCGTCGTCGCCGGTGCCGGGCCACGCGTGCTGCCGGGGGCCGACGGCGACGCCCACGCGCGGTGGCGCGACGGTCGTGCCGACGCCGCGGCGGCGCTGCAGCCTGCCCTCCAGCTCGAGCTGCTCCAGGGCCTGCCGGAGCGTGGCACGGGCGACGCCGAAGCGCGCGGCGAGGTCGCGCTCGTTGGGCAGGATCTCGCCCACCGAGAACTCCGAGTCCAGGGCCTCGCTGAGCAGGGTCCTGAGATGCCAGTACTTCGGCTCCGGTACCGATTCCAACTGCGTGGTCCCCACCCTGTCCTCCGCAATCGCCGTGGTCCGGCGGCGTTTTGGCGCCCTTGTTTATTAAAGGTTGTTGCAGTTCTCAGCGACGATAGGGCGACGCACCCCCTTGGTCAAGACCAATCCTCGATCCCCTGCGCCCGGCAGGGGCGCGGAGCGGGCCGGTGTTCACGGGGTGTTCGTACGGGGCCGTACGGACGACACGACGCCGAAGCCCCCGTCGCGCGGACGGGGGCTTCGGCCGGGCCGGGCGTCGGAACCTCAGTCGACCGGCAGGTACCGCAGCTTGTCGGGGTTGCGGACGATGTACACCGACTGGACGCGCCCGTCGGCGATGTCCACCTGGAGGACGAAGTCGGGCCTGCCCCCCACCAGCACCAGCACGGCGGGGCCGCCGTTGACCTCCAGGAAGCGCAGCGTGGCGTCCGGGTCGTTCTTGCGGGCGGCGCCGATGAGGAAGCGCGCCACCTTGTCGGGGGTCTGCAGCACGCGCAGCGGTGCCTTCGACTTGCCGCCGCTGTCGCCGACCAGCCGGACGCCGGGGGCGAGCAGCGCCATCAGCCCTTCGAGGTCGCCCTCGGCCGCCGCGGCGAGGAACCGCTCGGTGAGGTCGCGGCGCTGGGCGGGATCGACGTCGTAGCGGGGCCGGCGTTCGTCGACGTGTTTGCGGGCGCGTCCGGCGAGCTGGCGCACGGCGGGCTCCTCGCGTTCCAGCACGGCGGCGATCTCGGCGTACGGGTAGCCGAACGCCTCGCGCAGCACGAACACCGCCCGTTCCAGGGGCGACAGCGACTCCAGGACGACGAGGACGGCCAGCGAGACGGAGTCGGCGAGCACGGCCCGCTCGGCGGTGTCCTGCACCACGTCGCCGAAGTCGGTGACGTAGGGCTCGGGCAGCCACGGGCCGACGTACGTCTCGCCCCGCGACTTGATCTGGCGCAGCCGGTCGACGGCGAGGCGGGTGGTGACGCGGACCAGGTAGCCGCGCGGCTCTCGGACGTCGCTCCGGTCGGCCCGGGACCAGCGCAGCCAGGCCTCCTGGACCACGTCCTCCGCGTCGGCGCGGCGGCCCAGCATGCGGTAGGCGACGCCCAGCAGGACGGGCCGGTGCTCTTCGAAGACGTCGGTCGAGATGTCGGTGGTCACCGTCCCATCCCAGCGGATGCGTCCGGCCGTGTCCAGGAGGAGCCGCCGACGTCACGGGGCCCGACCGGCACGGCGGCGACCGGGGGGCTACCGGTCGGTAGCCCCTACTGACAGGCTGTCGTGCAGCGCCGGCACGTTCACGCGCCGCCGGCACCGCGTGTCCCCGACCGACAAGGAGCCCCATGTCCGCGACGCTCTCCTTCACGGCCCCCACCCCGCACGGTCCGCAGGACATCACCCTCGCCTACGCGCGCGTGGGCACCGGCGAGCCCCTGCTCCTGCTGCACGGCATCGGTCACCACCGGCAGGCCTGGGACCCGGTGGTCGACATCCTCGCGACCGAGCGGGAGGTGACGGCCGTGGACCTGCCGGGGTTCGGACGGTCACCGGCGCTGCCGCACGGGCTGCCGCACGACCTGGCGACGACGAACGCGGTGCTCGGCGCCTTCTGCGCCGCCATGGGGCTGGACCGGCCGCACGTCGCGGGCAACTCCCTGGGCGGTCTGCTGGCCCTGGAGCTCGGGCGGGAGAAACTGGTGCGCTCGGTGACGGCCCTGTCCCCGGCCGGCTTCTGGACGCAGGCCGAGCGGCGCTACGCCTTCACCGTGCTGCAGGGGATGCGCCGCACCGCGCGCAGCCTGCCGCTGCCCCTGGTCGAGCGGCTGTCCCGCACGGCGGCCGGCCGCACCGTCCTGACCAGCACGATCTACGCCCGTCCCGGCCGCCGCTCCCCCGAGGCCGTGGTCGCCGAGACGCTGGCCCTCGCCCGCGCCGAGGGGTTCGCCGAGACGCTGCGAGCCGGACGGACCGTCAGGTTCACCGACGACGTCGCCGGCATCCCCGTCACCGTGGCGTGGGGCGACCGGGACCGGCTGCTCCTGCCCCGGCAGGGCGTACGCGCCAAGCAGATCATCCCGCGGGCCCGGCTGGTGCGGCTGCGCGGCTGCGGTCACGTCCCGATGAACGACGACCCGGCGACGGTCGCGCGGGTGATCCTGGACGGCAGCCGCGCCCGGGAGTCGGGCGCCCCGGGGCCTTCGTCGAGCACGGCCGGTTCGTAAGGCGTCCGGCCCCGTCCCTCGTACAGTGGGCCCCGACCAGGACGTGAGGTACGGGGGCTGCCGCATGACGTCGTCGACCGCTCCGGGCGGCCGGCCGGATTCCGAAGGCCGCAGCGCCGCCTGGGAGTTGCTGCTGCCCGCCGCCTCGGCACCGGCCCGCTCACGGGGTCGTTCCCTCCAGGCGGCGCTGCGTGACGCGGTCCGCTCGGGCCGGCTGGCCCAGGGCACCCGCCTTCCGTCGAGCCGGGACCTCGCGGCCGACCTCGGGGTGTCGCGAGGGCTGGTCACGGAAGCGTACGAGCAGCTGACCGCCGAGGGCTATCTGCGCAGCGGGCGGGGTGCGGGGACCTGGGTGGGCGACGCCGTGCGGGCCGCCCGCCCGCCCGCGCGTGATCTCGCCCCGCGCTCCCCCGGCGCCCGCGTCGACTTCGTGCCGGGTACGCCGGACCTGGCGCTCTTCCCGCGCTCGGCCTGGGCGGCCGCGCAGCGGCACGTGCTGACGGAGCTGCCGCACGAGGGCCTCGGCTATCCGGACCCGCGCGGACTCCCACGGCTGCGGATCGCGCTGGCCGAACTGCTCACGCGACGCCGGGGCGTGGTGGCGGACCCGGAGCGGATCGTGGTGGTCTCCGGGGTGGCGCAGGCCTCGGCGCTGCTCGGCGGCGTCCTCCACGCGCGCGGGACGCGCACCATCGGCGTGGAGGACCCCGGGAGCCCGCAGCACTCCGCCCTGTACGCGTCGGCGGGCGTCGGGACCGTGCCGCTGCCCCTGGACGAGGAGGGGCTCGCCGTCGGCCCGCTGCACGCCTCGGGCGTCCGCGCGGTGGTGACGACACCGGCCCACCAGTTCCCCACCGGAATCGCCTACTCCGCGCGGCGGCGCGCCGAACTGCTGGACTGGGCGCGGTCCGTGGACGGGCTCGTCCTGGAGGACGACTACGACGGGGACTTCCGCTACGACCGGGCTCCCGTGGGCGCGCTCCAGGGGCTCGACGCGGAACACGTCGCCTACACGGGCTCGGTGAGCAAGTCGCTCGCGCCGGGCCTGCGGCTGGGCTGGCTGCTGGTGCCGGGGGCCCTCGTGGACGAGGTGGTCGAGCGCAAGCGGACCACGGACCTCGGGCATCCGTCCCTCGACCAGGCGGTGTTCGCCCGGTTCCTGGAGCGCGGCGACTACGACCGTCAGCTGCGGCTGTGCCAGCGCGTCTACCGTGAGCGACGGGACGCGCTGGTGGCCGCGCTGGAGGAGCACTTCCCCGGGACGCGGGTCTCCGGGATCGCCGCCGGCCTGCACGCCATCGCCGCCCTGCCCGGGCGGCACGGACCCCGGGAGCGTTTCCTCGCGGCCGTCGCCGAGGCCGGCGTCACGGTGCGGCCCCTGACGGCGTACGGGCACCCGGACGGCCCCGGCGCCGGGACGGGGCCCGGGGTGCGGCTGGTGCTGGGGTACGCGCATCTGCCGCCGGCCCGGATCCACGAGGGCGTGCGGCTGATGGCCGGGGCGGTGCTTCCCGCGGGCGGGTGAGGGGCACGGTCCTCACCCGGGCGCCGGGCGGCCGGTTGTTCACCCGGGGTTCGTGTGCGCGCCGTGCCGTCCCAGTAGGTCTTGCTGCGCACACACCGGCCGGATCCCGTCCCTGGAGGCGCATCCATGTCCCATCGTCCGTTCCCCGGGCGCCGCAGCGTGCTGCGCGGCTCCCTCGCCGCGTCGGCCGCCCTGACCCTGCCCACCGCCCTCGGGGCGGCACCGGCGTTCGCCCGTTCCGGCCGGCCCGCCGCGGGCTGGGGCGTGCAGACGGGCGACGTGACGGCGCACTCCGGGCTGGTGTGGGTGCGCTCCGACCGGCCGGCCCGGATGATCGTCGAGACGTCCGCGACCGAGTCGTTCCGCAACCCGCACCGCCGGCACGGGCCGCTGCTCGGCCGGGACACGGACTTCACCGGCACCACCCGGCTGCGCGGGCTGCCGCCGGGCGAGCAGATCCACTACCGCGTGCTGCTCGCCGACCCGGACGACCCGCGCCGCACGGGAGAGCCGGTCACCGGCACCTTCCGCACGGTGCCGGTCCGCCGCCGCGACGGCGTCCGCTTCGTGTGGTCCGGCGACCTGGCGGGCCAGGGCTGGGGCATCAACCCGGACCTCGGCGGCTACCGCATCTACGACGCGATGCGCTCCCTGGACCCGGACTTCTTCCTGTGCAGCGGCGACAGCATGTACGCCGACGGCCCCATCGCCCCGACGGCCGCCCTGCCCGACGGCTCCACCTGGCGGAACGTCACCACCGAGGAGAAGTCCAAGGTCGCCGAGACCCTCGCCGAGTTCCGAGGCAACTTCCGCTACAACCTCCTGGACGAGAACCTGCGGCGCTTCAACGCGCAGGTCCCCTCTATCGTCCAGTGGGACGACCACGAGGTGCGCAACAACTGGTACCCGGGCCAGACGATCGCGGAGACGGACGCCCGGTACACGGTCAGGAGCGTGGACGTGCTGGCGTCCCGGGCGCGGCGCGCGTTCTCCGAGTACTTCCCGGTCTCCACGCTGCGTCCCGGGGTGCGCGAGGGCCGTGTCCACCGGGTGCTGCGCCAGGGCCCGCTGCTGGACGTGTTCGTGCTGGACATGCGCACCTACCGCAACGCCAACTCGCCCGACGACCAGGCCGTGGACCCGCAGGGCATCCTGGGCCGCGAGCAACTGGAGTGGCTCAAGCGGGAGCTGTCGCGCTCGCGGGCGGTGTGGAAGGTGATCGCCGCCGACATGCCGATCGGGCTGGTCGTGCCCGACGCCACCGAGGGGAGCGCGAACATCGAGGCCGTGGCGCAGGGCGACCCGGGCGCGCCACTGGGCCGCGAGCTGCAGATCGCCGAGCTGCTGCGGTTCGTCAAGCACCGCCGGATCACCGGCACCGTGTGGCTGACGGCCGACGTGCACCACACCTCGGCCCAGCAGTACCAGCCCTCGCGGGCAGCGTTCACCGACTTCGAGCCGTTCTGGGAGTTCGTGTCCGGGCCGCTCAACGCGGGCGCGTTCCCGGCCAGCCGCCTCGACGGCACCTTCGGTCCGGAGCGGGTGTTCGTGAAGGCGCCGACCGCCTCGAACGTCTCGCCCGCCGGCGGCTACCAGTTCTTCGGCGAGGTCGACATCGACGGCGACAGCGCCGAGTTGACGGTGCGGCTGCGCGAGCAGGACGGCACGGTGCTGTTCACCAAGGTGCTCCGGCCGGGGCTCGTCGGCCAGTAGGTCACGTAGCCTGTCGTCGTGCCGCGCATCGGCGTCATCCCTCGGTGCGCGGCACGGCGCCGGGGCTCTTTACCCAGCGGTCACAGGGCGTTCGTGATCACGCAACACGGTTCCTTCACAGTGGACGCATGAGTCGATACATGTCGGAAGTGACCGGGTCGCTGGCACAGACGGCCGGGCACGGGCTCGGGACACCGGGTCTCATGATCGTGGCCTCGATGGCCGCCCTGCTCGCCACGGCGGGCTTCCACACCTGGCGGCTACGGCGCCACGGACACGCCCCGCCGGCGGAGGATACCGGCGCCCGGCCGCCGTCGGCCGGGCTGCGGGCCGGGCCGGCGGACCGGGCCGGGGCGGAGCCGGGACCGGACGGGACGGCGGAGGCCGGGTCCGGGGGCAGCGCGCTGTGGCGGATGCGGACGACGGTGCGGGACGCGCCGGGTTCGCTGGCGGCCCTGTGCGCGGCGCTCGCCGACCGGCGGGTGGACATCCTGAGCCTCCAGACGCATCCGCTGGCCGACGGCACGGTGGACGAGTTCCTGCTGCGCGCCCCCGGCGGGCTGAGCGGGTCCGAGCTGGCCGCGGTGGTGGAGGCGGCGGGCGGCGCCGACACGTGGACCGAGCGGGCGGACGCCCACGACCTGGTCGACGCGCCGACCCGGGTGCTGCAACTGGCGGCCCGTACGGCCCTGGACGCCGCGGAACTGCCGTTGGCGCTGCGCCAGTTGCTGGGCCGGTGCACGATCCGGTCGCTGCCGGCCGGCGCGCACCCGCGGGACGACGTCCCGGCGGAGGGCGCCCTCGACGGCACCGTGCTGCGGCTGCGCGCCCCGGAGGGCGGGGTGATCAGCGTGGAGCGGGCGTATCTGCCGTTCACGCCCGCCGAGTTCGCCCGGGCGCGGGCGCTGGCCGAGCTGGACGCCCGGCTCGGGCCGCGGCTGCCGCGCGGCCGGGACGTGCTGACGCTGCCCGAGGGGCACGACATCACCGTCCGCCGCGCCGACACCCGTGACGTGCGGGCGGCGAAGGCGATGCACGAGCGGTGCTCGGACCGGACCCTCGGGATGCGCTACCACGGCCCGGTCGGGAACGCCGACCGCTATCTGAACCACCTGCTCAGCCCCCGCCACGGACGGACCCTCGCCGTGCAGACCGCGTCGGGCCGGATCGTCGGGCTCGGTCATCTGCTGTGGGACGGGGACGAGACGGAGGTCGCCCTGCTCGTCGAGGACGCCTGGCAGCGCCGGGGCATCGGCGGCGAGCTGCTGGGGCGGCTCGTGGCGATGGCGGCGGAGACGGGCTGCGCGAGCGTGTACGCGGTCACGCAGGCGTCGAACACCGGCATGGTCGCGGCGATGCGCGGCCTGGGCCTCCCCCTCGACTACCAGATCGAGGAGGGGACCCTGGTGATCACCGCGCGGCTGGACGTGGCGGCCGGGGCGGCGGAGCTGCCGCGCGGGGAGCGCGTCGGCAGGGAGTAGCCGTCCGGACCGCGGAGGGGGCGCCGTCACTCGGTCCGTGACAGCGCCTCGCGCAGCGGGACCGCCGCCACCGGCTCGCCCAGTGCCGCGTCCAGGTCGGCCCACAGGTCCTCGACGTCCTCCAGACCGGCCGACAGCCGCAGCAGCCGGTCGCCGACCCCGGCGCCGCGCCGGTCGTCGGCGTCCACGATGCGGTGGCTGATGGACGCCGGGTGCTGGATGAGCGTGTCGACGCTGCCGAGGCTGACGGCCGGGGTGATCAGGCGGACGCGGGCGATGACGTCGTGCGGGTCGCCGTGCACCTCGAAGGAGACCATCGCGCCGCCGATGCGCGGATAGTGGACGCGGGCCACGCGCGGGTCGGCGGCGAGGCGCCGGGCCAGCTCGGCGGCGTTCGCGGAGGCCGCGCGCACCCGCACCGGCAGGGTGGACAGGCCGCGCAGCAGCAGATAGCCGGCCAGCGGGTGCAGGACGCCGCCGGTGGCGAAGCGGACCTGCCGCAGCCGTCCCGCGAACTCCTCGTCGCAGGCCACCACGCCGGCCAGCACGTCCCCGTGCCCGCCGAGGTACTTGGTCGCGCTGTGCAGCACCAGCCGGGCACCCTGCTCGGCGGGCCGCTGGAGCACGGGCGTGGCGAAGGTGTTGTCCACGAGCAGGGGGACGGACCCGCAGGCGTGGGCCACGGCCCGCAGGTCGACCTCGGCCAGCGTGGGGTTGGCCGGGGACTCCACGATCACCAGGCCGGTGTCCGGGCGCAGGGCGTCCGCGATGCCGGCCGGGTCGGTCCAGGTGACCTCCGAGCCGAGCAGCCCGGCGGTCAGCAGATGGTCGCTGCACCCGTACAGGGGCCGCACGGCGACGACGTGCCGCAGGCCCATGGAGGCGCGCGCCAGCAGCACGGCGCTCAGGGCGGCCATGCCGCTGGCGAAGGCGACCGCGGACTCGGTGCCCTCCAGCCGGGCCAGCGCGGTCTCGAAGCGGGCGACGGTCGGATTGCCGAGGCGGCCGTAGACCGGCGGGCCGTCCGGGTCGGCGCCGGTGGCGGCGAAGGTGTCGATGCGGGCGGCCTCACCGCGGCTGTCGTACGACGGGTAGGTCGTGGACAGGTCGATGGGCGGGGCGTGCAGTCCCTGGCGGGCGAGGTCGTCGCGGCCGGCGTGCACGGCCTCGGTGGCCAGTGCCCTGCTCCCGGGTGCGGTGGTGCGTACGTCGTCGGATGGTGACGTGGGCATGCGCGCAGAGTCCATGGAGGGAAGGGTGAACACCGAACGGGTCACCAGGGCCTGCCTCCGTGCTACGTTCGGCGCATGGCCGAATCTGTCGTACTGGATCCGGTGGATCTCCATCTGCTGCGGCTGCTGCAGAACGACGCCCGGGCCACCTACCGGGACCTGGCCGCGCAGGTCGGGGTCGCGCCGTCGACCTGTCTGGACCGGGTGACCCGGCTGCGGCGGGCGGGGGTGATCCTCGGCCACCGGCTGGAGCTGGACCCGGCGAAGCTGGGGCGGGGTCTCCAGGCGCTGCTGTCGGTGCAGGTGCGCCCGCACCGGCGGGAGCTGGTCGGACCGTTCGTGGAGCGGATCCGGGCGCTGCCGGAGTCGCGCACCGTCTTCCATCTGACCGGCCCGGACGACTACCTCGTGCATGTCGCGGTCGCGGACATGGCGGACCTGCAACGGCTGGTCCTGGACGAGTTCACGTCCCGCAAGGAGGTGGCGCGCGTCGAGACGCGGCTGATCTTCCAGCAGTGGGAGTGCGGCCCCCTGCTGCCGCCCGTCTCCCCCGGCACCGGCACGCCCTGAGCGAAATCCGGCCGCCCGCGGCACCGGGCCGGGCGAAGCGGGCTGACGCGGCACCGGTATCCGTATGAGGATGTCCGCATGTCAGAGACCAAGAGCCCGCTGCCCCGCGAGGTCGCCGACGCCTATGTCGACGAGCTCATCGCCCTCGACCCGGTCACGGGTACGTATCTCGGTGTGGCCGAGAGTTCCAGCCGTCTGCCCGACTTCTCCCCGGCGGGGCAGGAGGCCCTCGCGGAGCTGGCGCGGGCCACGCTCGCCCGCCTGGACGAGGCGGAGCGCCGGCCCGGCGGCGACAGCGACGTGGAGCGGCGCTGCGCCCGGCTGCTGCGGGAGCGCCTCACCGCCGAACTCGCCGTGCACGAGGCCGAGGAGGGTCTGCGCTCGGTCGGCAACATGGGCACGGCCGCGCACTCGGTGCGCGAGGTCTTCACGGTGACGCCCACGGGTACGGACGAGGACTGGGCGCGGATCGCCGAGCGGCTGCGCGCGGTGCCGGCCGCGCTGGCCGGGTACCGCGAGTCCCTCGCGCTGGGCCTCGAGCGCAAGCTGTACGCGGGGCCGCGCCCGACGGCGACCTTCGTCGAGCAGCTCGGCGAGTGGGCGGACACGGGCGAGGGGCGCGGCTGGTTCGAGGACTTCGCCGCCGCCGGCCCCGACGCGCTGCGCACGGAGCTGGACGGGGCGGCGCGGGGCGCGACCGCGGCCGTGGCTGAGCTGCGGGACTGGATGCGCGACGTGTACGCGCCCGCGATCGAGGGCGCCCCGGACACGGTGGGCCGCGAGCGCTACGCCCGCTGGTCGCGCTACTACAACGGCACCGACCTCGACCTGGACGAGGCGTACGCGTACGGCTGGGCCGAGTACCACCGGCTGCTCGGCGAGATGAAGCAGGAGGCGGAGAAGATCCTGCCGGGCGCCGAGACGCCCTGGGTGGCGCTGGCGCACCTGGACGAGCACGGCAAGCACATCGAGGGCGTGGACGAGGTCCGCGACTGGCTCCAGGGCCTGATGGACCAGGCGATCGACGCGCTGGACGGCACCCACTTCGAACTCGCCGAGCGGGTACGGAAGGTGGAGTCCCGCATCGCCCCGCCCGGAAGCGCCGCGGCCCCGTACTACACGCCCCCGTCGGAGGACTTCTCGCGGCCCGGCCGCACCTGGCTGCCGACGATGGGCCTGACCCGCTTCCCGGTCTACGACCTGGTGTCGACCTGGTACCACGAGGGCGTCCCGGGCCACCACCTCCAGCTCGCGCAGTGGGCGCACGTCGCCGAGAACCTCTCCCGCTACCAGGCCTCGGTCGGCATGGTCAGCGCCAACGCCGAGGGCTGGGCGCTGTACGCGGAGCGGCTGATGGACGAGCTGGGCTTCCTGACGGACGCCGAGCAGCGGCTCGGGTACCTGGACGCGCAGATGATGCGGGCGGCCCGGGTCATCGTGGACATCGGCATGCATCTGGGGCTGGAGATCCCGGCGGACTCCCCGTTCCACCCGGGTGAGCGGTGGACGCCGGAGCTGGCGCAGGAGTTCTTCGGCGCGCACAGCAGCCGCCCGGCGGACTTCGTGGAGAGCGAGCTGACCCGGTACCTGACCATTCCGGGCCAGGCGATCGGCTACAAGCTCGGGGAGCGGGCGTGGCTGCTGGGCCGGGAGAACGCCCGCAAGCGGCACGGTGACGCCTTCGACGCGAAGGCGTGGCACATGGCGGCGCTCTCCCAGGGCTCGCTGGGCCTGGACGACCTGGTGGACGAGCTGTCCCGGCTCTGAGCGGGATCAGCGCCGGAAGCCGCCCTCGGAGTCCACGACCTGCCCGGTGCCCCTTCCCCAGCTCTCAACTGCGTTCGCGCCGGGGAGACCCCTATCGCCTCGTCGGTGGCGAGCCACGCGATGAGGCGGGCCGCCGGGCCACGGCGTGGCCGATGCCGGCGCGCGCCGGTGACCAGGGGCTGTCTGACAATTCCCGTCTCCCGGAGGGCGGCAGACGGGAATTGTCAGACAGGCCACAGGGCGGTCCGGCCGCACAACGGCAGGGCTGCGCGGCACAGGTCTTCGGGTGCGGGGTGTTCGGCACCGGGGCATGGGCGCCCATGACGGGCGGCCCGCCACGCAGCCGCACACCGTTTTCGCGGGGCCGGTTCAGTCGGTGAGCCGCCGCAGTTGGACGACGTTCAGCCAGGTCTCGGGGCCGGGCCGGACGTCGGCCGCGCGGACCGCGTACCGGCCGGGTTCCAGGGCGACGCGCGCATGGCCGGCCCGGTCGCAGGCGGTGCCGGGCCAGGCGGCGTCGAACAGGACCACCGGGCCGGGCACCTGCCAGGTCACCTCGGGCTGCCAGTCGGCGGTGTCGAGGGCGCCGGGCACGCCGGCCAGCACCTCGTCCTCGGAGTCGGCGGCGCACCAGCGGACGAAGGCGCCGTGCCCCGGCAGATAGGCGGTGGAGGCGGGTTCGTCGCCGAGGACCAGGGCCGCCGAGTCGCCGACCGGCAGGAGGCCGACCTGGCCGTCGACCTCGCAGGCCCGGTCGTAGTCGGAGGCCGTCTCCTCGCCGTCGGCGCCGGTCCAGAACGGCAGGACCGTCTCCGGCACCGCTATGAGCGGACCGCCGCCCGACTCGACCCACTGCACCGCGCCCGGCTCCGCGTATCGCACCATGCGGCAGAACCTACACGGCCGTCAGCAGCCGCAGTCGGCCGCGTCCACCGGGGCGGTCAGCCGGTCGGCGGGGTGGCGCTCGGTGCCCTGCCAGGTCTCGTACGCGAAGCCCTCGCGCACCCAGTACTCGAAGCCGCCGAGCATCTCCTTGACCTGGTAGCCGAGTTCGGCGAGGGCGAGTGCGGCGCGGGTGGCGCCGTTGCATCCGGGTCCCCAGCAGTAGGTGACGACCGGCACGGCGGGATCGAGGAGGTGCGCGGCCTGTTCGGCGATGAGCGCGGTCGGCAGGTGGACGGCGCCGGGGACGTGGCCCTGGTCCCAGGACGCGGTGGAGCGGGAGTCCACGACGGCGAACCCCGGGTCGCCGCCGGCCGTCAGCGCGGCGGCGACGTCGGAGACGTCGGCGTGGAAGGCGAGGCTCGCCCGGAAGTACGCGGCGGCGTCGGCGGGGGCGGCGGGGGCGACGCGCAGCACGGGGTTGGTGGTGATCATGGTCCGGCCTCTCCTCGATGGATCTCCTGACCGGAAATCTACGGGCGCCGCGCACTCCTCAGAAGTGACGATCCCCGGCGCTCCCCTTGATCCGCCGGGGATTCCCCTGCTATCCCTGCGGCATGACCACGTATTCCCCGGACGCCACCGACTGGCTCATCCTGGACGTCCTCCAGCGGGACGGGCGGACCGGCTTCGCCGAGCTGGCCCGGACCGTCTCCATGTCGGCGAGCGCGGTGACCGAGCGGGTGCGCCGCATGGAGGAGGCAGGGATCATCCGGGGGTACGCGGCCGTCGTGGACCCGGAACGGCTGGGGATGCCGATCCTGGCGTTCGTGCGGCTGAGGTATCCGACCGGCAACTACAAGCCGTTCCACGACCTGGTGGCCGTCACGCCGGAGATCCTCGAGGCGCACCACGTCACGGGCGACGACTGTTTCGTGATCAAGGTCGCGGCCCGGTCGATGCGGCATCTGGAGGAGGTGTCCGGCCGGATCGGCGCGCTGGGCTCGGTGACGACGAGCGTCGTGTACTCCTCGCCGCTGCCCCGTCGTCCCCTGGGCCGCTGAGACCGGCTCAGCCGAGGCCCCGCTGCCGCAGCGCGGATCCCGACCTGCCCTTGACGACCTCCAGTTGGGCGTGGATCCGGCGCCGCAGGTCGGCGACGTGGCTGACGATGCCGACACTGCGGTCCCGTTCCCGCAGCGAGTCCAGGACGTCGAGGACCTCGTCGAGGGTCTGGTCGTCCAGGCTGCCGAACCCTTCGTCGATGAAGAGGGTGTCCAGGCGGACCCCGCCGGCCTCGTCGGTCACGACGTCGGCGAGGCCGAGCGCCAGGGCGAGGGAGGCGAAGAAGGTCTCCCCTCCGGACAGCGTCGCCGTGTCCCGCTCCCGGCCCGTCCAGGCGTCGACGACGTGCAGTCCGAGGCCGCTGCGTCCACGGCCGGTGCGGTCGTCGGAGTGGACGAGGGTGTAGCGGCCCGAGGACATCCGCTGCAGCCGCGCGGTCGCGGCGGCGGCGACCTGCTCCAGACGTGCCGCCAGCACGTACGACTCCAGGCGCATCCGGCGTTCGTTGTCCGCCGAGGTGCCGGCGGCGAGGGACGCGAGGCGGGCGACGCGGTCGTACTCCTCGCGCAGGGGGGCGAGCCCGCGCACCGAGGTGGTGGCGTGCGCGGACAGCCGGGCGAGTTCGGCGCAGCGCCGGGCGGCGGCGTCGCGCGCGGAGGCGGCGTCGCGCAGCCTCCGTCCCGCGTCGGCCGCTTCGCGCTCCGCCCGGCCGAGGTCGGCAGCGGGCTGCTGGGCGGCGGCTGCGGTGTCGGCTTCGGCGAGGATCGCGCGGACGGCGGCCTCCTCGGTCGCCCAGGCGTCCAGCCGGTGCTGGAGGTCGCGATGCGCGGCGTCGTCGAGGAGCGCGTCGGCGGCCTCCCGCGGGGTGTCGAAGCCGGCCCGGAAGGCGGCGTCCGCGAGACGGGCGTCGGCGTCCTTGAGCCGCTGGGCGGCGTCCTCGGCGGCGCGCACGGCGTCGGCGGCCTCGGTGAGCAGGGCGGCCCGCCGCTCCAGCTGGCCGGCTCGCGCGGCGACGCTGTCGGCCGTGCCGCGCGCCTGCGCCAACTCGCCTTCCAGGGCCGTCTGTTCGCGCTGGAGACGTTCCCGGTGGGCCACGCGGGAGGCGGCCCGGACGGCGGCCTCCTGGCGGGCCGCGACGCGCTGTTCCCGCTCCCGCTCCGCCCGACGCAGCTCCTCCTGGGCGGCGTGCAGCCCGGAGGCGAGGGCTCGCGCACGCGTGTACCGGCGCTCCAGCTCCGCGGCCTCCTCGGCCAGTTGCTCCGCGGGGGTGTCCCCGGCCTCCGCCGTGGCGGCGGCGAGCGCCTCTCGTACCGAGGCGAAGTGCCGTTCGGCGGCGGCCCGCCGCTCCTCCGCCTCCTGGTGCCGGGCGAGTGCCTCGTCCTCGGCCTCCCGGTCGACGTGCCCGGCGATCCGGCGCGCGGGGGCGGGGTGTTCGGTGGCCCCGCACACGACGCAGGGCTCGCCGTCGGTGAGGTGGGCGGCGAGTTCGGCGGCGATGCCGTTCAGCCGCTGTTCCTTGAGGTCGAGCCAGTGGTCGCGGGCCTCGACGGCCTCCTGTGCCGAGGCCAGTGCCCCTCGCTCGGCGGCGTCCGCGGCGACGGCGAGCCGGTCCCGTTCCCGGGCCGCGTCCAGCCGCCGCCGTGCCGGGTCGCGCTGCACGCCGAGCTGCTCGGCGTGGGTGGCGGCCTCCTGTGCGGCGTCGACGCGGGCCCGGAGGCCGGTGCGGCGCGTCTCCCAGTCGGCCAGCCAGCTCTCCGCCTCGTGGGCGACGTCCTCGTCGGCGCGTTCCTGCCGGTCCAGGCCGGCGCGTTCCGCGGCGAGTTCGGCGAGGCGCCCTTCCGCCCGCCGGGCCGACTCCAGCGAGCCCAGTTCCTCGGCGGACCGGCGGGCCGCGGCGGCCAGTCCGGCGGCGCCGGCGTCGGCGAGGGCCTCGGGCAGCCGGGTGCGCACCCGTGCCTCCGCGCCGGCCGCCCGGCGGTGTTCGGCGTCGGCGGCGTCCCGCAGCTCCAGGGCGGGGGCGACCGCCTCGGCCTTGCGGGCGCGCTCCATGCGCCGCCGCGCGGCGCGGTGGGCGTCGGCCCGCTCCGCCAGCCGCTCGGCCCGCAGTCGTGCCTCGGCGTGGCGCCGTTGCAGCCGGTCCCGTTCACGCGTCCCGGCCAGCTCGCGTTCGGCCGCGGCCTGCGCGGACTCGGCGGCGGTGAGCCGGCAGTCGGCCACGGCCAGCAGCTCCCGGGCGGTGCTGCGGGCGACGGCGGCGGCGGCCAGCACGGCCTCGGCGAGGCCCGGGTCGCCGGGGCCGAGCTCGGGCAGGACCATGGCGTCGCCGGCGGCCTGCTGCATCCGGTGGGCGTCCGCGAGCAGCGCCGCGTCCCCTTCCCGGACCCGCGCCTCGGTCGTGCGGCGGCGCTCCGCGAGGCGCTTCTCGACCTCGGCGAAGCGGTGGGTGTCGAAGAGGCGGCCGAGCAGCTTGCCGCGCGCCTCGGCGTCGGCGCGCAGGAAGCGGGCGAAGTCGCCCTGGGGCAGCAGCACGACCTGGCAGAACTGCTCGCGGCTCATGCCGAGCAGCTGGGTGATCTCCTCGCCGATCTCCTGGTGGGAGCGGCTGAGGTCCTTCCAGGTCCCGGCCGTCGCGTCGTACTCGCGCAGCCAGGTCTGGGCCTTGTCGACGGTGGTGCCCCTGCCGCGCAGCTTGGCCCGCTCCCAGGGCGGCTGCCGGGTGATCTCCAGCCGCCGTCCTGCGACGGTGAGTTCGAGGCGCACCTCGGTGCGGGTGCCGGCGGCGGCGTGGTCGCTGCGCAGGGTCATGCCCTGACCGCTCTGCCGGGCGCCGGGGACGGAGCCGTACAGCGCGTAGCAGACGGCGTCGAGGACGGACGTCTTGCCGGCGCCGGTCGGTCCGTGCAGCAGGAACAGTCCTGCCGCGGAGAGGTCGTCGAAGTCGACGCTCTGCGAGCCGCCGAAGGGTCCGAACGCCGTGATGTCGAGCCGGTGCAGCCTCACCGGGCCACCTCCCGCGCCGTCTCGTCGGCGCGCACCGCGTCGAAGGCGTCCCGCAGCACGCTCTGTTCACTCCCGTCGGGTCCGACGCCGCGCACGTGCGCCACGAAGTCCTCCGCGATCTGCCGGTCGCTGCGGCCGGCGAGGCGCCGGGCGTAGGACACGGCCGGGTCGTCCGGGGCCCGGTCGGGGTCGAAGACGAGGCTGAGGGTGTGCGGGAAGCGCTCGGAGAGCCGGGCCATGGGGTCGGCCGGCCGTACGGGGTCGGTGAGGGTCGCCTCGACCCACGCGTCCTCGTGCCGGGTCAGCTCCGGGTCGGCGAGCAGTCCCTCCAGGGTGCCGCGCAGCCGGGCCAGCGGGCGCGGCACGGGGCAGTCGACGCGTTCGGCGGTGACCGAGCCGGCGGCGTCCAGGTCGACGAGCCACATGCTCTTGCGGTGGGCGGCCTCCGAGAAGGAGTACGGCAGCGGGGAGCCCGAGTAGCGGACGCGCTCGGTGATGGTCTGGCAGCCGTGCAGGTGCCCCAGCGCCACGTAGTCGACGCCGTCGAAGACCCCGGCGGGCACGGCGGCGACTCCGCCGACGGTGATGTCCCGCTCGCTGTCGCTCGGCTCGCCGCCGGTGACGAAGGCGTGCGCGAGGACGACGGAGCGGGTGCCCGGCGCACGGCCGGCGAGGTCGGCGCGGACCCGGTCCATGGCGGCGGCGAGCACGCTCTCGTGCCCGGCCTTGTCCACCGCGAACTCGGCCTTCACCAGGGCGGGTTCGAGGTAGGGCAGTCCGTAGAAGGCCACGTCCCCGTGCGCGTCGGCGAGCACGACCGGGGTGCCGCAGCCCGCCGGGTCGGTGCGCAGGTGGATGCCGGCGCGGTCGATGAGTCCGGCGCCGACGCCGAGGCGGCGGGCCGAGTCGTGGTTGCCGGAGATCATCACCGTCGGCACCCCGAGGCGGGCGAGACGGTGCAGTGTGTCGTCGAACAGCTCGACGGCGGCGAGCGGCGGCACGGCCCGGTCGTACACGTCGCCCGACACGACCACGGCGTCGACGTCGCGCTCACGCACCG
Source organism: Streptomyces sp. NPDC032940 (assembly GCF_040636935.1). Lineage (NCBI taxonomy): Bacteria > Bacillati > Actinomycetota > Actinomycetes > Kitasatosporales > Streptomycetaceae > Streptomyces > Streptomyces sp. NPDC032940. Next base: position 141,893 of record NZ_JBEZVJ010000010.1, read on the forward strand.
TCTCGACGAGGTGCCCGATGAAGGCGGACTGGGCGTCGAGCATGTTCACCCGGTGGAACGCCCGGCCGAGATGCCAGTCGGAGGTGTGCAGCAGTCTCACGCGTCAGCTCCGCCCCGCACGCCCACTCCCACCGCACCTCACGACCGGTTCGAACGACCACCTGACCGTGGCCGGCCCCGACCACGCTAGTACGTCCGCGCACCACTCCTCCCGCGAACGTCCGCCCACCCCGCGGATCCACGCCCGAATTGTTCAGGAACAGGGGATTTTGCCCGCCGTGCTGGCCGGGCGGAGTGTGGGGTGTCCGACTCAGGCGTCCCCGTACGCCTCGCCGCCGAGCTCGAACCGGGCCGTCCCCGCCGTGGCGTCCGCCAGCCAGCCCCGGAAGGCGTCCACGTCGGCGTCCGGCAGGCCGATCTCGAGGGTCACGGCCTCGGCGTACCGCACGTCGCGCACCTCCCGCCCGGTCGCGCGCAACTCGTTCTGGAGCTTGCCGGCCCGCTGGTGGTCGACGGTCACCGTGGCCAGGCGGAACCGGCGGCGGGTGAGCGTGCCCAGGTCGTCCAGGGCCTCACCGACCGCTCCGCCGTAGGCGCGGATGAGGCCGCCCGCGCCGAGCTTGACTCCGCCGAAGTAGCGGGTGACGACGGCGACGACGTAGCGCATGTCGCGGCGCAGCAGCATCTGGAGCATCGGGACGCCCGCGGTGCCGCCGGGCTCCCCGTCGTCGCTCGCCTTCTGCACGGCGGCGTCGGCGCCGATGACGTACGCCCAGCAGTTGTGGTTGGCGTCGGCGTGCTCCTTGCGCACGGAGGCGATGAACGCCTGGGCCTCCTCCTCGGTGGCCGCCGGGGCGAGGGCGCACAGGAAGCGCGAGCGGTTGACCTCGGTTTCGTGCACGCCCGCGCGGGGGACCGTGCGGTACTCGTCCTGCATCCGGCCAGCCTAATCCGTGGCCGTGGGCGCGGTGGACGCGCCCGGGAAGGGGTCAGGCCGCGGATCCCACCTCACGGGTGAGGTCGAGGCCGAGGAGCCGGTCGGCGTGGGCGAAGGTCTCGAAGCGGGCGCCGTCGGGGATGCCCGGGTCGGTCTCGGTCCCGTGGAGCACCCGGAGGAGGGCGGGGGTGTCCAGGTCGTCCTCCCAGGCGGCCCGGAGCCGGTCGCGCACCTCGCCGGGGACGGGGCGGGAGGGCTGCCGCGCCCAGGCGGCGACCGCGCGGCGCAGCCGGACGAGGGTGGCTCCGGCGTCGTCCAGCACGCCCGCGTCGAGGTGCACGGGCGTGCTCCGGTGCCGTTCCAGCAGGGCCAGGCGCAGGGCGTAGGGGTCGGCGCCGGCCAGGGTGTCCGGCCCGGCCGGGTCGGCGGGGGCGACGGCGACCGTCGCCCCCTCGCTCACCACGGCCCCCTCGGGCACGACGTGGAGGGCCTGGGACGCGGCCGGGCCGCCGGGGCCGCCCGGCCCGTCCTCGAAAGGCCGGATGCCGAGGGCGGCGGCCTCCACCCGCAGCCCGTCCCGCTCCCCCGCGCCGGTCAGCAGAGCCCACACGGGCGTGCCGTCGAGTTCCAGCGCGCGGACGAGGACGTCGGCGACGAGGAGCACGCGCAGGCCGGTGGTGTCCCGGCCCGGCACGTGCGCCTCGACACGGGTGAAGCCGCGCCGGACGGGGGCGGCGGGGACCGGTTCGCCGGTCCGGGCGTCGAGGATGCGCAGCACGGGGTGAGCGTAGGCGGGCCGCGACCGCACCGCACCGTGGACGCGCGCCGGGGGGACCGTGGGCACGCCGGGGGGACCGTGGGCACGCCGGGGGGATGCCCCGGGAATCATCGCCCTCCGCCCTCCGTTCCTCCCAGAGACTGAAGACCGTCGTTTCAGGAGTCCGAGGAGGCCGCCGGTGTACGGCGACGAGGCAACCGTCCGCAAGATCCTCACCGAGCTGGGCGACACCTGGGCGGTGGTCGGCCTGTCGTCGAACCGGCAGCGCGCCGCGTACGGCGTCGCCCGGGTGCTCCAGCGCTTCGGCAAACGGGTGGTGCCGGTGCACCCCAAGGCGGAGACGGTGCACGGCGAGCAGGGGTACGCCTCCCTCGCCGACATCCCGTTCGACGTGGACGTGGTCGACGTGTTCGTCAACAGCGACCTCGCCGGCGCGGTGGCCGACGAGGCCGTCGCCAAGGGGGCCCGCGGGGTCTGGTTCCAGCTCGGCGTGATCGACGAGGCGGCGTACGGGCGGACCCGCACCGCGGGCCTGGAGATGGTCATGGACCGCTGCCCGGCGATCGAGATCCCGCGGCTCGGATAGGCGGACCCGCGGCCGTCACGGGCGTTCCCGCCGGCGTGGGGCGCCGACATAATGCCCCTGTGACCGCCGCCTCCCCCCACCCCGGTTCCGGTGCCCGAGGACGTCGTCGGGTCGTGGTCGTGGGCGCCGGCCCCGCCGGGCTCACCGTAGGCGCCGTCCTGCGCGCCGCCGGCGTCGACTGCCTGGTACTGGAGACCGAGAGCCGCGAGTTCATCGAGCGGCGGCCCCGGGCCGGGGTCCTCGAGGAGTGGGCCGTGCGCGGGCTGGAACGGCGCGGGCTCACGCGGAACCTGCCGGCCCGCGCCCAGCGGCACACGGAGTGCGAGTTCCGCTTCGCCGGGGAACGGCACCGGCTGCGGTACACCGAGCTGACGGGGCAGCACCATTACGTCTATCCGCAGCAGTTCCTGGTGACGGACCTGGTGCGGGAGTACGCGGACGTGCGCGGCGGCGCGATCCGGTTCGGGGTGCGGGACGTCCGGCTGAACGACCTGGAGTCGGACCGGCCCTCGGTGTCGTACCTCTGCCCGGAGTCCGGTGAGCGCCGCGTGGTGGAGTGCGAGTTCGTCGCCGGCTGCGACGGCGCGCACGGCGTGACGCGTACGGCGCTGCCGGCGGGACGAGCCGGGCTCTCGCGGTACGACTACGGCGTCGGCTGGCTGGCGCTTCTCGCCGAGGCGCCGCCGTCCTGCGACTGCGTCGTCTTCGGCATGCATCCGCGCGGCTTCGCGGGTCATATGCAGCGCGGCCCCGACGTGACCCGCTACTACCTGCAGTGCCCGCCGGGCGACGACCCGGCGGACTGGCCGCACGACCGGGTCTGGACGGAGCTGCGGGAGCGCCTCGGCGCGCGGGGCGCACCGCCGCTGCGGGAGGGGCGGCTGATCGAGAAGCGCGTCCTCGGCATGCACGGCTACGTCGTCACGTCCATGGTGTCCGGACGGCTCTGTCTCGCCGGTGACGCCGCCCATCTGACCGCGCCCATCGCCGCCAAGGGCATGAATCTCGCGCTGCACGACGCCTTCCTGCTCGGCGACGCGCTGGTGGCCCGGCTCACCGAGGGCGACGAGAGGGGGCTGGCGGGCTACTCGGCCGCCTGTCTCGCCCGGGTGTGGGACTGCCAGGAGTTCTCGCAGTGGCTCTCGGAGGTGTACCACGGCACGGCGTCGGGCGACCCGTACCGCGCGGGCCTCACCCAGGCCCGGCTCCGCCGGCTGTTCGCCTCCCGGACCGCGGCGACGGCGTTCGCCGAGCAGTATCTCGGCACGGCGGCGACCGGCTGACCCCGCGGCCCCGGGCGGCGGGCCTCCGCGCGTCTCAGCCGTGGGGCGGCCGGTCGCCGAGCCGGTGGTCGGCGACGTTCAGCGCCTCGCCGACCAGGCGGCGCAGGTGTCCGTCCCGGAGCGAGTAGACGACGCGGCGGCCCTCCTTGCGGGTGTCGACCAGACCGGCCAGCCGCAGCCTGGCGAGGTGCTGGCTGACCGCGGGCCGGGCGGCACCGCACGCCTCGGTGAGCGTGCCCACGTCGGCCTCGCCGCCGGACAGGGCGTGCAGCAGGGTGAGCCGGGTACGGTCGCCCAGCAGGGCGAGGAGTTCGGCGGCGAGGGCGAACTGTTCCTCGCCCGGGGTGTGCGGATGCGCATCCTGCGCAGCTGACAGGTGCGTGCGTGCGCTCATACGCACATAATGGCGCCGTGGGCGGTCACCCGTCCACCCGACCGCACCGGATCCACCGGGCCCACCGGAAGGGGAACCCCGTGAGCGACCCGCACCGTCACCCCGAAGCCTCCCGGCGCCACCGCCTCGCGCACCTCCTCGCCCCGCACTCCCACGAGAGCGCCGACCGGATCGATCCCGCCCTGGAGTCCTCGGCCCGCGGTCTGCGCGCGCTGTGGGTGTCGCTCGCGGCGCTCGGCGCGACGGCGCTGGCCCAGGCGGTCGTGGTGGCCGTCTCCGGGTCGGTGGCCCTGCTCGGGGACACCGTGCACAACACGGCGGACGCCCTGACCGCCGTCCCCCTGGGCATCGCCTTCGTCCTGGGCCGGCGGGCGGCCACCCGCCGCTTCACGTACGGCTACGGGCGCGCGGAGGACCTGGCGGGGGTCGTGATCGTGCTGACGATCGCCGCGTCCGCCGCGCTCGCGGCGTGGACGGCGGTGGACCGACTGCTGGACCCGCGCCCGGTCGCGCACCTCCCGGTGGTGGCGGCGGCAGCGCTGGCGGGTTTCGCCGGCAACGAGTGGGTGGCCCGCTACCGCATCCGCGTCGGCCGGGAGATCGGCTCCGCCGCGCTGGTGGCCGACGGACTGCACGCCCGCACGGACGGCTTCACGTCCCTGGCCGTGCTGCTCGGCGCCGGGGGCGCGGCCCTGGGGTGGCGGCTCGCCGACCCGGTCGTGGGGCTGGCGATCACGGCGGCGATCGTACTCGTCCTGGGGAAGGCGGCCCGTGAGGTGTGCGGGCGGCTGATGGACGCCGTCGACCCGGCGCTGGTGGACCGGGCGGAGCGGGCCCTGGCCGAGGTGCCCGGCGTGCGCGCGGTGGGTGAGCTGCGGCTGCGCTGGATCGGGCACCGGCTGCGCGCCGAGGTGGCGGTCGTCGTGGACGGCGGGGCGACGGTCCGTGCGGCCCACCGCATCGCCGTCGAGGCCGAGCACGCCCTGCTGCACGCCGTGCCGCGGCTCACCGCCGCCCTCGTCCACGCCGACCCGGCGCCGGCGCCTGGCGAGAGCGACCCGCATCTGGCGCTGGCCCACCACGCCCCCGCATGACCGGGCCGGGACGTCAGGCGACGCCCAGGCCGTCCAGCACCACGGCGCCGGGCAGCTCCGCGAGGGCCTTGCCCGGGACCAGCAGCTTGCCGCGCCGGCGTCCGCTGCCGACGAGGACGTAGGGCAGGTCGACGACGGCCGAGTCGACCAGCACCGGCCAGTCGGCGGGCAGGCCGACCGGGGTGATCCCGCCGTACTCCATGCCGCTCGCGCCCGTCGCCGTGTCCATCGGGGCGAACGACGCCTTGCGGGCGCCGAGCTGACGGCGCACGGCCCCGTTGACGTCGACCCGGGTCGTGGAGAGCACCACGCACGCGGCGAGCGTGGTCTCGCCGCCCCGCTTGCCGGTGACCACGACGCAGTTCGCGGACCGCTCCAGCAGGTCGCGGCCGTAGTGCTCGACGAAGACGGCGGTGTCGGCCCACTGCGGGTCGGTGTCGACGTAGACGATCTGCTCGGCGGGGACGCTGCCGCGCCAGGTGCGCACGGCGTCGGCGACCGGGGCGGTCAGTTCGTCGAGGCAGTCCGGCGCGGGCGTGGCGCTGTCGAAGTGTCCGATGGGTGCGTGCATGGCCGCACGCTAACAACTCCGGGCCGCCCGGCGGCCGGTCGTCTCACCGGACGGGCGGCACCGACACGGCCATGATCATCTCCATGGGTTCCTCGCCCTCGTTGCCGTACGTGTGCGGGGTGGCCGCCTCGAAGGAGGCGCTCGCGCCCGTGGGGACGCGGTGGGCGACGCCGTCCACGGTGAGCGTCAGCTCCCCGGACGTGACGTGGACGAGCTCGACCGTGCCGGCGGGGTGCGGGTCGGAGGGGCTGCTCTCGCCCGGCATCAGCCGCCAGTCCCACATCTCCAGGGGGCCGGGGGCCTCGGCTCCGGCGAGCAGCCGGTTGTAGCTGCCGCCGCCGGTGTGCCAGAGCCGTACGGCCTGCTCGGCGGGGACGATGCGGACCGCCGGGCCCTGTTCGTAGTCGAGCAGGGTGGTGATGCTGACGCCGAGCGCGTCACCGATCTTGACGACCGTGCCGAGGCTGGGGTTGGTGCGGGCCTGCTCGATCTGGATGAGCATGCCGCGGCTGACACCGGCCCGCGCGGCCAGCGCGTCCAGCGTGAAGCCGCGCTCGGTGCGCCAGCGCTTGACGTTCCGCGCCAGGGACTGGGTCAGCAGGTCGAGGTCCGACACATTCCGTCCATTATTTTGGATGACGTGGTGCAGTGCACTGAACTACCGTGGACTGCACCTGATGGCACCTGATCGTTCATCGAACTGTACTGCGAGGCGACTGGATCATGACAGCGCTCTTCGCCCTGGCCACCAGCCTCCTGTGGGGCCTGGCCGACTTCGGCGGCGGCACGCTGACCCGGCGCACGCCCGCGCTCACGGTGGTCGTCGTGTCGCAGTCGATCGCCGTCGCCGTGCTCGGCACGATCGTCGCGGTCACCGGCGCCTGGAGCGAGGCGTCGCCGCACCTGTGGTTCGCCGTCGCCGCGGGGCTGGTCGGGCCGGTGGCGATGCTCGCCTTCTACAAGGCCCTGGCGCTCGGTCCGATGGGTGTCGTCTCACCGCTCGGCTCGATCGGCGTGGCCGTCCCGGTCACCGTGGGACTGGTCCTGGGCGAGCGCCCCGGGCTGCCGCAGTTCGCCGGCATCCTGACCGCCGTCGCCGGGGTCGTGCTCGCCGGCGGTCCCCAGCTGCGGGGCGCTCCGGTGCAGCGCCGGGCGGTCCTGCTCACACTGGTCGCGGCCTTCGGGTTCGGCGCGGTGATGTCCCTGATCGCCGAGGCGTCGACCACGCTCACCGGTCTCTTCCTCGCCCTGTTCGTGCAGCGCGTCACCAATGTCGCCGCGGGCGGCCTCGCACTGTGGGCGTCCGTCCGGCGTGGTGCACCCGCGCTGCCGCCGGGCGGCTTCGTCTGGAGGGCGCTGCCGGCGCTGGCCTTCGTCGGCCTCGCCGACGTCGCCGCGAACGGCACCTACTCGGTCGCCGCCCAGCACGGCCCCGTCACGGTGGCCGCGGTGCTCGCCTCGCTCTACCCGGTGGTGACGGCGCTGGCGGCCCGCGGTCTCCTGAGCGAACGGCTGCGCGGCGTCCAGGCGGCCGGCGCGGGCCTGGCCCTGGTGGGCACGCTGCTGCTGGCGGCGGGCTGAGGCGGGCGGTGCCCGGGGCTCAGGCCTCCGCGGCGGGCTCCGCGAGCTTCTCGGGAGCGGGGCCGTCCAGCTCGGCCAGCCGGGCCACCGCATCCTCGTCCAGCCGGGCCAGCGCCCGCAGTTGCTCCGGTGTCACCCCGTCGGGCACCGGCACGGGAGCCGGGGTCCGCAGGGGCGGCTGCCAGCCCTCCGCCGGCGTCCAGCGCCGTACGACGCGGGCGGGGGCGCCCGCCACCACGGCGTGGTCGGGGACCGCGCCCCGGACCACGGCACCGGCGGCGACCACCACGTTCCGTCCGATCCGCGCGCCGGGCAGGATCACCGCGCCGGTGCCGATCCAGCAGCCGGGGCCGATCTCCACCGGCTCCATCCGGGGCCACTGCTTGCCGATGGGCTGGTGCGGGTCGTCGTAGGAGTGGTTGGTGGAGGTGACGTAGACGTACGGGCCGAAGTAGCAGTCGCTGCCGATGGTGACGGTGGTGTCCGCGATGACGTGGCTGCCGCGGCCGAGGACGACCCCGTCGCCGATGCGCAGGATGGGCTCGGGACCGAGGTCGAGGTCGGGCATGAGCCCGGCGGTCAGGGTGACCTGCTCGCCGATGATGCAGTGGGCGCCGACGTGGATCCAGGGCTCGCCGAAGACCGTGCCGAGCGGGAAGGCGAGCCGGGTGCCCGTGCCCAGGGCGCCGAAGCGGAAGCGCCCGGGGTGCGCGGCGGTGACGGAGCCGGTGCGCTGTATCCAGGCCCACCCCGCGTGGACGGCGCGCTGCGCGAGGCGGGTGGACCAGGACGAGAACGTGTTCTTGCGCTTCGGCACCCGCTCACGGTACTCAGCGCGCGGCGCCGGCAAGGCGCCGGAGGCCTGTGATCTTCACCCCACCGGGTGGCGTACGGTGCACTGCACCACACCCGAGCAGGAGGCGACGATGACGCACAGGGCGCTGATCAAGGGCATCGGCGGCAAGGACCCGAAGGTGGACGCCGAGGCCTTCGTGGCCCCGACGTCCACGGTCATCGGGGACGTGACGCTGCACGCGGGGGCGAGCGTCTGGTACGGCGCGGTGCTGCGCGGCGACGTCGAGCGGATCACCGTCGGGGCGAGCAGCAACGTCCAGGACAACTGCACGCTCCACGCCGACCCCGGCTTCCCCGTCACGGTCGGCGAGCGCGTCTCCATCGGGCACAACGCGGTGGTGCACGGGGCGACCGTCGAGGACGACTGCCTGATCGGCATGGGCGCCACCGTCCTCAACGGAGCGGTGATCGGCGCCGGTTCCCTGGTGGCCGCCCAGGCACTCGTCCCGCAGGGCATGGTCGTGCCCCCGGGCTCCCTGGTCGCCGGCGTCCCGGCGAAGGTGCGGCGCGAGCTGACGGAGGAGGAGCGTCAGGGCGTTACCCTCAACGGCACGATGTACGCGGAACTGGCGAAGGCCCACGACGGCATCCACGACTGAGCGGCACGGCAGGGCGCGGGGACGCCCGGCGCGGGCGGGTGCGTCAGTCGCCGGCGGTGACGGGCTCCGGTTCCGGCCGGGCCTTCGCCGCCTTGCGCCGGACGACGAGCATGGAGGCGACGCCGATGAGGACGGCGGCGACCAGGCCCAGCCACGAGAAGCGCTTCAGCCAGGACTCGGCGACGACGCCGACGTAGTAGATGACGGCGGTGGTCCCGCCCGCCCAGACGATGCCGCCCAGGACGTTGGCGATCAGGAACTTCCAGTACGGCATCCGCAGCACGCCCGCCAGCGGGCCGGCGAAGATGCGCAGCAGGGCGACGAAGCGGCCGAAGAACACGGCCCACATGCCCCACTTCTGGAAGGACCGCTCGGCGGTGGCGATGTGCCCCTCGCTGAAGTGCTTCGGGAACTTCCGGCCCAGCCAGGCCAGCAGGGGCCTGCCGCCCTTGCGGCCGATGGCGTAGCCGATGGAGTCGCCGATCACCGCGCCCGCGCTGGCGCAGGCGCCGAGGATCAGCGGGTCGACACCGCCGTGCTGGGAGGAGAGCAGGGCCGCCGAGACCAGGATGATCTCGCCGGGCAACGGGATGCCGAGGCTCTCCAGACCGATGACCAGTCCGACGACGGCGTAGACGGCCGCCGCGGGCACCGTGTCGAGCCACTCCTGGACGTGCAACGCCACATCCTCCGATTCGCGTCCCTGCCGTGCGCGGGTGCCTGCCCCGCCGCTTCCCGGGTGCGCCTCGGTGGAGGCGCACCCGGGAAGCCTACCGGTCCGCGCGGTCGTGCCCGGCCCGGGCCTCGGCCGGGATCACCGGCCTCAGCCGTTGGGCCGCAGGGTCCACACCACGGTCATCTCCCCGGTCACGGCACCGTCCTCGCGCCGGATGGCGACGCTCACCGGGAACTCGGGGCGCTTGCCCTCGTCCAGTTCCGCGACGACCTCGGCGATCGGCCGGCCGAGGGTGGCGGTGGCGGTGACCGGGCCCAGGGCGATCTTCTTGAACGCGATCTCGGCGGTGACCGGCAGCGGCACGGCGCGGGAGAGCTGGTCGCCGAAGGCGGCCAGGACGATCGCCCCGCTGGCCGACTCGCCCAGTGTGAACATGGCTCCGGCGTGCGGTCCGCCGACGTGGTTGCGGTACTCGCTCTGGTCCGGCAGGGCCAGGACCGCCTTCTCGGGGGTGGTCTCCAGGTACTCGAGGTTCAGGGTCCTGACCATCGGCACCGTGGCGGCGAGCAACTCGCCGATCGACATCTGATCTGCGCTCATGGCGGTAGGTTACCCATGAGTAGCATCCGGGGGCCAGAGCCGGACACCCGCGGTGATCGCCTTATGCTTGCCGGCCATGTGGCCAGGAGAGCAGTCATCCGCCGGGGGTCCGCACTCCGGGCAGCCGAATCCGTATCAGCAGCCCGGCTACCAGCAGCACACCGCGCACCCCGGTCAGCAGCCGCCCGTCCCGTGGAACGCACCCACGGTCACGGCGGGTCCGCCGCCGGGCGGCGGGCCGGACGGACGCCGCACGAAGGTGGTGGCGATCGTCGCGGCGACGGCCGTCGTGGTGACCGCCGCCGTGGCCGGAGTGGTCCTGCTCGGCGGCGGCGAGGACGACCGGGCCGAGCCTGACCCGGTCGCGTCGTCGGCGTCCGCCCCCTCACCCTCCGGCGACCCGCGGAACGCGGACGACGCCCCCCAGCCGACCGTCTCCGGCTGGAACACCGTGGTGAACACGGACCTCGACATCGCCTTCGACGTACCGGCCTCCTGGAAGCGGCAGTCGCCCGACTGGGTCAGCTTCGTCACGGACGACGCGGACCCCGACGACAAGCCGCTGATCGCCATGAGGGCCCCGGCCGTGCTCCAGGAGGAGTGGTGCTCCTCGGACGACGACAAGGACGGCTCGGTGGACCACACGCCCCTCGCCTCCGCCGGGACCCGGGGCAACGACGGGGCGCGGAGCACCGAGGAGATCGCCCGGGCCGACTCGGCGGAGTGGGTGTACGGGGCGTTCACCCAGCCCGACCGGAAGGCGATCAGGACGGAGCCGGTGGTCTCCTTCACCACCGCCTCCGGCATCACCGGCAGCCTGACCACCTCCCGGTCGGCCGGAGTGGTGAAGCGGGGCAAGTGCGACATCGACGGCAAGGCCACGACCTTCGCCTTCAAGTCCGCCGACGGCGACCTGGTGTCCTGGTCGTTCGTCGGTGCCGCGCGCGTCGGTGACGAGGTGCCGGACGCCATGGTCCGGCAGATCGCCGGCACCGTCCGGCAGTTCACGCCGTCGGACTCCTGAGGAACGCGGCACCGCCGCCCGCGCGCCGCCCGCCGGCCGTCCGCTTCGGTACGTCCCTGACAAGGGGCAGTGACCGAAACGTGTCCTGCACCGCACTAGGGTGACTGCACATGTGGCCAGGACAGCAGCCGCCCGGGGGCGAGCAGAATCCGCAGAACAACCCGTACCAGCAGCCGGGGTACCAGCAGCCGAATCCGTATCAGCAGCCCGGCTACCAGCAGCAGCCCGGTCCGTACGGACAGCAGCCGCAGTGGGGCGCCCACCAGCCCCCCGGCCCGCCCGAGCCGCCGACCGTCGTCGGCGGGAGCGGCGGTGGCGGTGGCGGTGGCGGCAACCGGACGAAGCTGGTCGCGATCGTCGCGTCGCTCGCCGTGGTGGTGGCCGCCGGCGTGACCGGATTCCTGGTGCTGGGCGGCGACAAGGACGACGAGGCCGACGGCGGCAAGGACGCGAAGCCGACCGCGACCGCCACCAAGTCCGCGTCCCCGACGGTCGATCCGAGCGCGTCCGGCGACGACAACCCGCGCGGCGGCGGCGAGCTGAAGCCGACCGTCGAGGGCTGGAAGGTCGTCGCCAACCCGCGCTTCGGCACCATGTTCGACGTGCCGGCCGACTGGGAGATCGAGAGCACCGACACGAGCGTCGGGTTCGAGTGGGAGGAGAAGGGCAAGACGGAACGCACCACCGTCACCGCCCCGGCCTACCTCAAGTCCGAGTGGTGCACCGAGGACTCCAACAAGGACGGCCGCAAGGAGAGCACCGCCCTCGCCACCGCCGGCACCCGCGGTGAGGACGGCGCCAAGACCACCGCCGAGGCGGCCGAGACCCGGGTGCCGTGGTGGATCTACGGCGGCTACACGGAGCCGGACCGCAAGAGCGTCAAGTACGACAAGCCGAAGGACTACACCACGGCCTCCGGCATCAAGGGCAGCGTCGCCACGGCCCACTCCGAGGGCACCCCGCAGAAGGGGAAGTGCGACAGCGAGGGCAAGGCGATCACGTTCGCCTTCAAGAACGGCGCGGGCAACTTCGTCACCTGGAACCTCTACGGAGCCAAGGGCGTCAAGGACGAGATCCCCGAGGCGACGATCCAGAAGATCCTGTCCACCGTGCGCCTGACCGAGGCCCCGCCGACCGAGAGCTGAGCCTGCCGTCCGTCACGCCGTCGCTCAGCCGATGCCGAACGCCCCTGCGGGAGGCTCGGGCGACGGCTGGGCGTCCTCGTCCCGCACCGGCCGCGCGTCGCCGATGAAGTCCCGCAGCGCGGGGCCGTGCGCGACGCGGGCCGGGAAGGCGTCGGCGGCGGTGCGCCGGGCCAGCTCCGCCGTGTCGAGGGGCCGGTGCGCGGCGACGAGGACGGCGTTGCCGAAGCGGCGTCCGCGCAGCACGCCCGGTTCGGCCACCAGCGCCAGCTCCTCGAAGAGCGCGGCGAAGGCGGCGAGTTGCGAGCGCAGGAAGGCGAACGGCGCCGCGTCGGCGAGGTTGGCCAGATAGACGCCGTCGCCCCGCAGGACCCGCTCGGCCTCCCGGGCCCAGGACAGGGTCGTCAGGTGCGCGGGCACGCGGGAGCCGCCGAAGACGTCGGCGACGATCACGTCGAACGAGTCCGCGGGTGCCGCCTCCAGCCAGGCCCGCGCGTCGGCGCCGTGCGCGGTGATGCCGGCGCCGTCCGGCAGCGGCAGGTGCCCTGCGACCAGGTCCAGCAGACCGAGGTCGGCCTCCACGACGTCCTGCCGCGACCCGGGCCGCGTCACGTGCACGTACCGGGGCAAGGTGAACGCGCCCCCGCCGAGGTGCAGCACGTCCAGCGGACGGCCCGGCTCCGCCACGGTGTCCAGGGCGTGGCCGAGCCGCCGCGTGTACTCGAACTCCAGGTGGGCCGGCTCGTCCAGGTCGACGTAGGACTGCGGCGCCCCGTCGACGGTGAGCAGCCAGGCCCGTGGCCGGTCGACGTCCGGCATGAGCTTCACGGTGCCGTGGCCGGTGACGCGGCTGACGGGTATGGCTTCGTCCGGTCCCTCGTGGTTCACCTCTCCATTGTGCGGGCCGGGCGAAGCCGCCGCGGGGGCGGGACCGTCCACGACGGTCCCGCCCCCCGGCCGGCCGCGCCGGAGGGCACGGGTTCTCACCCGACGGACGTCACCGTCCCCGCACCCACCGTCCGCCCGCCCTCGCGGACGGCGAACCCGAGGCCGGTCTCGAGCGGCATGTCCCGCCCCAGCTCCACCGTCATCGTGACGGTGTCCCCGGGTCGGGCGACGGCCGTCTCGCCGAGGTCGACGTCCCCGACCACGTCCGCGGTGCGGAGGTAGAACTGCGGCCGGTACCCGGTCGCGACCGGCGTGGTGCGCCCGCCCTCGCGCGCCGACAGCACGTACACCTGGGCGGTGAAGCGCCGCGCGGGCACCACGCTGCCGGGCGCGGCGACCACGTGCCCCCGTCGCACCGTGTCGCGGGCGACCCCGCGCAGCAGCAGCGCCACGTTGTCCCCGGCCTGCGCCTCCTCCATGGGCTTGCCGAAGGTCTCCAGCCCGGTGACGACCGTCTCGACGGAGGCGCCGGGCACCTCGACCCGGTCGCCGACCCGGATCGTGCCGCGCTCGACGGCACCGGTGACGACGGTGCCGCGGCCGGTGATGGTGAGGACGTTCTCCACCGGCAGCAGGAACGGCGCGTCGAGATACCGCTCGGGCACGGGCACATAGGTGTCCACGGCGTCGAGCAGCGCCTCGACGGACGCCGTCCACCGCGGGTCGCCCTCCAGGGCCTTCAGTCCGGAGACCCGTACGACGGGCACGGCGTCGCCGCCGTAGCCGTGCGCGGTCAGCAGCTCGCGGACCTCCAGCTCGACGAGGTCGGTCAGCTCCTCGTCGCCCGCGTCGGCCTTGTTGAGCGCGACCACGATGTGGTCGACGCCCACCTGCCGGGCGAGCAGCACGTGTTCGGCGGTCTGGGGCATGATCCCGTCCAGCGCCGAGACGACGAGGATCGCGCCGTCGAGCTGGGCGGCGCCGGTGACCATGTTCTTCACGTAGTCGGCGTGGCCGGGCATGTCGACGTGCGCGTAGTGCCGGGTGTCGGTCTCGTACTCGACGTGCGCGATGTTGATGGTGATGCCGCGCGCCGCCTCCTCCGGGGCGCGGTCGATGCGGTCGAACGAGACATACCGGGTGCTGCTGTCGGCGCCGCGCTCGGCGAGCACCTTGGTGATGGCGGCGGTCAGGGTGGTCTTGCCGTGGTCGACATGGCCCATCGTGCCGATGTTCAGATGCGGTTTGGTGCGGACGTACGCCGTCTTGGACATGGCGGTACCTCGAAGCCTCGTGGCGGTGGTGGGGACCCCTGGGGCCGGCCGACCCTCCCCCTGCGGGGTCCGCCGGACGATCCGGGGAGGGTCAGCTTCGGGCGCCGTCGACTGCGGCGGTGAAGTGGGGAACGGCAGCCTTCGGGGCATCCGCGACCGCGGATGCTGCGAGGTGGAAGGCGTACCGGAACATGACGCCGATCATCGCCGAGGCGTCGTCCCACGTCGAATGCTTTTCCCGGCGGGACGGTCCGCCCCGAGGACGCCTGCCCGCCCGGCGCTAGGGACCGATGTTCCGCAGCGCCTCTCGCACGGACAGTGGGGCGAGGGCCCGCTCGTGCGCGGCCACGAAGGCGCGTACGGCGCCGGGGTCGGTCTTCGCGTACTCGCGCAGGCACCAGCCGATGGCCTTGCGGACGAAGAAGTCGGGGTGTCCCGACCGGCGCCGGCAGTAGCCGAAGAGACGGTCGCTGTCGGTGCGTTCCCGGTAGCGCAGTTGGTGGAGGAGGGCGGCGCGGACCAGCCAGCGGTCGTCGTCCGCGATCCAGGCGTCCATGTCGGCCGTCAGACCGCGGTCGGCCGCGACCAGCCCGCCGACGACGTGCGCGGCGAGCAGGTCGACGGTGTCCCACCAGGGGACGGTGGTGAGCAGATGCCGGACCACCGGCAGGAAATCCGAGGAGCAGTACGTCACATGACGGCGCAGGAGGTCGACGGCGAAGTAGTGGTACTCGCGCTCGGGCAGCCGCCAGCAGCGCAGCGCGATCGCGGTGCGGTCCGCCTCGTCCGGGCGGGGCAGACCGTCCAGGACCGTGCGGGACAGGGCACGGCGAACAGGCGTGGTCAGGCCCAGGAAAGGGGCCACGTGCTTCATGTACGCCTGCATCGCCACGGCCCGCTCGGGGTCGGCGGCACCGGTGTACACGGCGGTGAGCCGCTCCATCACGGTGTCGGCGAGAGGGCTGTGCGGCACGTCCGGAATTCCCGCGTCTGTGACGCTCATGAGACGCACCCTACGGCGATCACACACATATGTCGGTTAGTGTCGCCGGATGCTCGATGCCACCACCCGCTCTGGGGGCACCATCACGGCCTCTCCCCGGGCCGCCGCGACGGAGGTCGCCGTCGCCACGGCCGCCGGGCCCGTCGCACCGCCCGGTCTCGCCGCCCGCGCGACGAGAGTCCTGCTCTCCCCGTGGTCCCGCTTCTCGCTGCTCGTCGCCCTGCTGGCGTCGGCCGGGACGGCGGTGGTGCTGTTCCAGCCGCAGCGGCTGCTGACGAACGGCTGGCCGCCACAGCTCGGGGGCGCCGCGGCGGCGCTCGCCTACGCGGTGGCGTACGGGCTGTGCACCGTCGCCTTCGTACCGCGTCCGCTGCTCAACCTGGCCGCGGGTGCCCTCTTCGGCTCGCAGCTGGGCCTCGCCTCCGCCCTGGCGGGGACGGTGCTGGGCGCGGGCATAGCCTTCTGTCTCGGCCGGGTGCTGGGCCAGGAGGCGCTGCGTCCGCTGCTGCGGGGCAAGTGGCTGAAGGCGGCGGACGGGCAGCTGAGCCGGCACGGCTTCCGCTCGATGCTGGCGGCGCGGCTGTTCCCGGGGGTGCCGTTCGCCGCCGCCAACTACTGCGCGGCCGTCTCCCGCATGGGCCTGCTGCCCTTCCTGCTGGCGACGGGCCTCGGCTCGATCCCGAACACCGCCGCCTACGCCGTCGCCGGCGCGCGCGCCTCGACGCCGACCTCGCCGGCCTTCCTGATCGCCATGGCCTGCATCGCCCTGCCGGGGCTGGCCGGCGCGGTGGTGGCCTGGCGCAGGCGACACCGGCTGCGCGGGCACTGACGGCCGCCTGCCCGCGGACCGCCGACGCGGACAGCGGCGGGGGCCGTCCCCCCTGTCGTCCGCCCGTCATTTCGGGGCGCTACGCTGCCCCTCGACACGCCTGATCCTGATCACCGCGGACGGTGGCTCGGTGTGTCCATCGACCGTTCCTCGATCGGCACTTGGACTCCGTAACTTCATGTCTTGGTTTGAATCCCTCATCCTCGGACTCGTCCAGGGGCTGACCGAGTTCCTCCCCGTGTCCTCCAGCGCGCACCTGCGCCTGACCGCGGCGTTCTCCGGCTGGCACGACCCGGGGGCGGCCTTCACGGCGATCACCCAGATCGGCACGGAGGCCGCCGTCCTCATCTACTTCCGCAAGGACATCGGGCGGATCATCTCGGCCTGGACCCGCTCGCTCACGAACAAGGAGATGCGCCGCGACCCGGACGCCCGCATGGGGTGGCTGGTGATCATCGGCTCGGTCCCGATCGGCGTGCTCGGCCTGACGCTGAAGGACCAGATCGAGGGGCCGTTCCGCGACCTGCGCATCACCGCGACCATGCTGATCGTCGTCGGCGTGATCATCGGCATCGCGGACCGGCTGGCGGCCCGGGACGAGCAGGGCGGCCGGCACCGGGCGCCGAAGCAGCGCAAGGATCTGGACAACCTGGGCGTCCGGGACGGCCTGATCTACGGCCTCTGCCAGGCCATGGCCCTCGTCCCGGGCGTCTCCCGCTCCGGCGCGACCATCAGCGGCGGTCTCTTCATGGGCTACCGGCGCGAGGCCGCGGCCCGGTACTCGTTCCTGCTCGCGGTCCCCGCGGTGCTCGCCTCCGGCCTGTTCGAGCTCAAGGACGCCATGGAGAGCGACCACGTCTCCTGGGGCCCGACGCTGTTCGCGACGGTCATCGCCTTCGGCACGGGATATGTCGTGATCGCGTGGTTCATGAAGTTCATCTCCACCAAGAGCTTCATGCCGTTCGTCTGGTACCGCATCGCGCTCGGCATCCTCATCATCGGCCTGGTCGCGGCCGGGGTGCTCAGCCCGCACGCCGCCGAGTCCGCCGGCTGACGGGCATATGCCTGCGTAGCCGTCCGGTAGCGCAGTGTCAGTGCTTGCCCCTAGGCTTGTCCGCATGTCCCCCGATTACGTGACCCCTGGTTCCGTGCGTTCCGCCGCGGAGCTGAACGACCAGATCCGCTCCCTGTGGCGACGTGCGGGCGGATCCCTGTCGGCTCAGGAGCGAGTGGAGTACGAGCTGCTGGTCGTCGAGTGGGCCGCCGCGATCCGCTGCGAGATCATCGAGGCCGCCTAGGGTCTGGCGCGGCGTAGCGTGCGCCTCAGCGTCCGCCCGCGACCCGCAGGACCGTCCCCGTCGTGTAGGACGCGTCCGGTGACATCAGCCAGGCGACGGCCGCCGCGATCTCCTCGGCCCGGCCCGCACGCCCCAGCGGTACGGCCGCACCCATCCTCCGGGCCCGGTCCGGGTCGCCCATGGCGGCATGCATGTCGGTGTCGACGACGCCCGGCGCGACGGCGTTGACGCGGACCCCGGCCGGGCCGAGCTCTTTGGACAGGCCCACGGTGAGGGCGTCGACGCCCGCCTTGGACGCCGCGTAGTGGACGTACTCCCCCGGGCTGCCGAGGGTCGCGGCGCCCGACGACACGTTGACGATCGCCCCGCTCCCCCGCGACGTCATCAGTTGTGCGGCGCGGCGGGCACACAGCAGCGCGCCCAGCAGGTTGACGTCGACGACCCGGCGCAGGTCCGCGGTGTCGCTGTCGGCGAGGCGCCCCAGCGGGCCGGTCACCGCCGCGTTGTTCACGAGGCCGGTCACCGGGCCGAGTTCACGCTCCGCCGTGTCGAAGAGGTGATCGACGTCGGCCTCGACCGAGGTGTCGGCCCGCACCGTGAGGGCACGGCCGCCCGTCTCCCGCACCCCGGCCGCGACCGCGTCGGCGGCCGCCCGGTCGCGAACGTAGCCGACGACGACGTCGTGTCCGTCGGAGGCGAGACGCAGGCAGGTCGCGGCGCCGATCCCCCGGCTGCCTCCGGTGACGACGGTGACGGGACGGGTCATGGTCCAACCTCCTGCGCGAGCGTTTTTGATCGATCATCGATCATCCTAGGCGGGGATCGCCCGCCTGCCCAGGCTCCGTGCCCGGCTCACCGGCAGAGGTGCTCCAGGGCGCCGTCCTCCAGCGGCAGCGGCCGTTCCACCGGCAGCAGCGCGGTGGCCCGCTCGTTCTCGCCGGCCTTGACGAGCCCGTGGATCTCGGCGGCGAGCGGCGTCACGTCCTCGATGCCCACGATCCACTCGTCGGCGTACCGCGCCGCCGCCTCCCCGGCCAGGCCCAGCTGCAGCGACCGGTACGGCAGCGGGGCGAGGCGCAGATCGCGTTCGGGGTCCCACTGCACGCGCGCGGGCGCCCGGCAGAGCTGCCGCTGCCAGGTCTCCTTGTCGCCGTGCAGATCGGGGACGTAGTGGGACAGACAGGCGTTGTGCAGCGCCCAGACGAAGCCCTCCCGGTCGATCTCGACGGATAGGACCGTCTCCTGGTTCTCCTTGGTGCCCCATCCGCAGCGGTACATCATCCACAGGAACGAGGGCTTGATCCAGGTCATGCGGTCGCGCTTCCAGGAGGACGGGAAATGCCCGTCGCGGGCCGCCGCGCGGCCGATTTCCGGGCGGTAGGCCTGGTACACGGTGACCGTGGAGTCGGTGTGGCGGGCACGTACGCGGAACCGGGGTTCCGGCTGATCGTTGTGATCGTTCTGCTCGTTCATGCCGGAAAGAATCGGCGTCCGCACCCGTCCGCGGCCACCGAATATCGCCCCGGTGCGGCGCCTGCCCGGTCGGCGCGCCGCCGGTGTGATCAACTGAACGGGTCCGCGCCGAGAGCGCACACTGAAAGCACCACCGGGTAGGGAGCCGCCCATGAAGTCGCTCGGCCACTGGCTCACCTCCCCCTGGCGGCGCTCGGCCGTCGCCGTGCTCGCCGGCGCGCTGCCCGTCCTCGCCTTCCCCGGCCCCGCCCTGTGGTGGTGGGCCTGGGTGGCCCTCGTCCCCTGGCTGCTGCTGGCGCGCGGTGCGCCGACGGGGCGGCGGGCGGTGTACGACGGCTGGTGCGCGGGGTTCGGGTTCATGCTGGCCATGCACCACTGGCTGCTGCCCAGCCTGCACGTGTTCACGTTCGTCATCGCCGCGCTGCTCGGCGTGCTCTGGGCGCCGTGGGGCTGGATGGTGCGGCGGCTGCTGGGCGGGGCCCCGTCGGGCCGGGGCGTCGCGGCGGCGCTCCTGGTGCTGCCGTCGGGCTGGCTGGCCGTGGAGCTGGTCCGGTCCTGGCAGGGACTCGGCGGTCCCTGGGGCATGATCGGCGCGAGCCAGTGGCAGGTCGCCCCGGCGCTGCGGCTCGCCTCGGTCGGCGGGGTGTGGCTGCTCAGCTTCCTGGTGGTGGCCGTCAACGTGGCGCTCGCCGTCCTGATCGCCGTCCGCCGGGCGCGCGTGCCCGCCGTGGCCGGGCTCGTCGCCACCGCCGCCGCCACGTCCGCCGCCTGGGTGTGGGCGCCGCGCCCCGACACCGGCGAGCACGTCGCCGTCGCCGTGGTGCAGCCCGGCGTCGTGGCCGGCCGCGACAGCGCCGACCGGCGCTTCGACCGGGAGGAACAGCTCACCCGCGAACTGGCGGGCCGGGGCGTCGACCTGATCGTCTGGGGTGAGAGCAGCGTCGGCTTCGACCTGGACGACCGGCCGGACCTGGCGCGGCGGCTGGCCGCCCTGACCCGGGAGACCGGCGCGGACATCCTGGTCAACGTGGACGCGCGGCGCTCGGACAAGCCCGGCATCTACAAGAGCTCGGTGCTCGTCGGCCCGGACGGCCCGACCGGCGACCGGTACGACAAGATGCGGCTGGTCCCCTTCGGGGAGTACGTGCCGGCGCGCTCACTGCTCGGCTGGGCCACCTCCGTCGGCAAGGCGGCGGGCGAGGACCGCCGGCGCGGCTCGGAGCAGGTCGTGATGGACGTCGGCAAGGGGCTGCGGGTCGGTCCGATGGTGTGCTTCGAGAGCGCCTTCCCCGACATGAGCCGGCATCTGGCCGCCGACGGTGCCGAGGTGCTGCTCGCCCAGTCGTCCACGTCGACGTTCCAGGACACCTGGGCGCCCGCGCAGCATGCCTCGCTGGCCGCGCTGCGCGCCGCCGAGACCGGCCGGCCGATGGTCCACGCGACGCTGACCGGGGTCTCCGCCGTCCATGACGCGACGGGTGCGCGGATCGGCGCCTGGCTGGGCACCGACGCGAGCGAGGCGCGGGTGTACGACGTGCCGCTCGCGCACGGCACCACCCCGTACGTCCGCTTCGGCGACTGGACGGTGCACGGGGCGCTGCTGGTCCTGGCGGCCTGGGCCGCCGTCGACGGGGTGCGGACGCTGCGGCTCAGGCGGTCGGATCCGTCACCGCGCGTACCACCCGCTCGCACAGCTCATGGGTCGCCAGCGCGTCCCGGGCACTGAGCACCTCGCCCGCGCGCACGGCGTCGAGGAAGGCGAGCACGGCCTGCTCGATGCCGCGCTGCCGGGCCACCGGCACCCAGTCGCCGCGACGCCGCACGGTCGGCTGGCCCTTGTGGTCGATCACCTCGGCGAGGTTGACCACCTGGCGCTTGGTGTCCTGGCCGGAGACCTCGAGGACCTCCTCGGACGAGCCGCTGAGCCGGTTCATCACGCCGAGCGCGGTGAAGCCGTCCCCGGCGAGCTGGAGCACGACGTGGTGGAGCAGGCCGTCCTCGGCGCGGAAGCGCACGGTGACGTCGTCGACCGGGCCCGGCACCAGGAAGCGCAGGGTGTCGACGACGTGGATGAAGTCGTCGAGGATCATCGTGCGCGGCTCCTCGGGGAGCCCCGTGCGGTTCTTCTGCATGAGGATCAGCTCGCGCGGGTGCTCGGCGCACTGCGCGTACCCGGGGGCGTGGCGCCGGTTGAAGCCGACGGCGAGGCTCGTGCCGCGCCGCTCGGCGAGCTCCACCAGCCGCTCGGAGTCGGCGAGTTCGTAGGCGAGCGGCTTGTCGACGTAGGTCGGTACGCCCGCTTCCAGGAGCCTCGTCACGATCTCGGGGTGGACCGCCGTCGGCGCGTGGACGAAGGCGGCGTCGAGATCCTGGGCGAGGAGGGAGTCGAGGTCGGTGTGACGCTGCCCCTCGGGGATCCGCAGGCCGTCGGCGACGCGGCCGAGGGTCGCGGGGGTGCGGGTCTGCAGGTGCAGCTCGGCACCGGGCAGGACGGAGAGCACCGGCAGGTAGGCCTTCTGCGCGATGTCGCCGAGTCCGATGCAACCGACCTTCACGGGGTGTACTCCTCTATCGCTCGCCTGACCTGGTCCGCTGCGAAGCATACGGCGCCTGCGGGGGCCGCCAGTCGGCGATGCCGTCGAAGCTCCGCAGGAACAGGGCGGGACCGGCCTTCGACAGCACGGTGATCGCGGCGTCGCGTAGGGCGGTCACGGCGCGGTTGCCCGCCATGTTGAGCCGGGCGACCTTGACGGCCTGCCGTGCGACGGCGGTCGTCCGGGGCAGGCGGGCCGCCGTGTAGGCGGCGAGGTCGTCCCGGTGGTGGGCGAGCACGACCGCGTCCTCGATC
The DNA here is from genome assembly GCF_040636935.1 of Streptomyces sp. NPDC032940. Taxonomy (NCBI): domain Bacteria; kingdom Bacillati; phylum Actinomycetota; class Actinomycetes; order Kitasatosporales; family Streptomycetaceae; genus Streptomyces; species Streptomyces sp. NPDC032940. The sequence continues at coordinate 163,626 of NZ_JBEZVJ010000010.1, forward strand.
GCCTGGTTGCCGCCCTGGCCGAGGGTCGGCGGCATCGCGTGGGCCGCGTCCCCGAGGAGGGCGACCCTGCCACGGTGGTGGGCGGGCAGCGGTTCCGCGATGTGGTGCACGTCGTGGCGCAGGACGTCCTCGGGGCGGGCCGCGGCGAGGACGGCGGGGATCGGCTGGTGCCAGTCGCCGTACAGGCGCAGCAGCTCCGCCCGCTCGTCCGCCGCGTGCCCGCCGGCCGCGGTGACGGCGGCGGCGTAGGCGTAGATGCGGCCGTCCTTGAGCGGGTGCGTGCCCCAGATGCGGCCCCGGCCCCAGGTCTCGTGCGAGGCGAAGGCGACGCCGGGCAGCGGGATGACCAGCCGCCAGGTGGTGAAGCCGGAGTAGACGGGTCCGGGGTGGTCCGGGAACAGCTCCCGGCGTACGGCGGAGCGGATGCCGTCGGCGGCCACGACCAGGTCCGCCTCCAGCTCGCCGTCGGGTGTGCGCACGCGGGCCGGCCGGTCGGCGTCGCCGGGGTGGGCGAGGGTCGCGGCGGTGCCGGTGCGGATCGCGCCGTCCGGCAGCCGGGCGGCGAGGCGGTCGATGAGCGTGGCCCGGTGCAGCAGCACGAGCGGGCCGCCGAAGCGGGCCGCCGCGGCCTCGGCGCTGGACCGGGAGAGCCAGCGCCCGCCGGGGGTGCGCAGGCCCCCGTCGCCCTGCCAGGCCGCGAGGCCGCGGATCTCGTCGCCGAGGCCGATGACGTCCAGGGCACGCAGCGCGTTGGGCGACAGGGAGATGCCTGCGCCGACGGGTTCCAGGGTCGGGGACCGCTCCAGGACGGTCACCCGCAGGCCGGCACCGTGCAGGGCCGCCGCGGCGGCGAGTCCCCCGATCCCGCCGCCGATCACGACGGCCTGCCCGGTCCGGCCCATGGCTCCTCCTCGCGTCCACCCTCGTCACTACATCTGTAGTGACCTCACGCCTCGACTGTACTACAGCCGTAGTGCGCCAGGTAGGTTGGCCGCATGTCCGCCCGCACCGCATCCGCCACCGGCGCCGCCCGCGCCGGCCTCGTCGCCGACGCCGCGCTCGCCCTGCTCGCCGAGCGCGGGATGCGCGGCCTCACGCATCGCGCGGTCGACGAGGCGGCCGGACTCCCCCAGGGCTCCACGTCCAACCTCGCGCGGACCCGGCAGGCCCTGCTGGAACTGGCGGTGCGGCGGCTCGCCGAGCGGGAGGCGCGGGTCCTGGCCCTGCACGAGATGCCGGACCCGCGCGCCGGCCTCGACGCCCTGGTGGACGCGCTGGCGCTGGCGACGCACCGTGCGCTGACCCGCAACCGCGAACTCACCCTGGCCCGCTACGAACTGGCGCTGGAGGCCACGCGCCGGCCCGAGCTGCGGGCCTACTTCGACGCCGCCGGCGCCCGCTTCCGCGAGCAGCTCGGCACCCTCGTCACGGCGATGGGCTCGGCCGCCCCGGCCCGCCATGTGCTGTCGCTCGTCGCCTGGGCGGACGGGCTGATGTTCTCGTGCGTGGCGGGGTCGTTCCACGCCGAGGTGCCGCCGCTGGACGACGTACGGGCGGACCTGCGGGAGCTGATCGGCGGGATGCTGGGCCGGTGACGGGCACAATTCCCTGGTGGATCACGCGGGGTTGGGCCAGGATGCGGACATGACCACCGACCGCCGGGAACCCGCGACCGATGCCGACGAACGCACCATGCTGGACGGCTGGCTGGACTACCACCGGCAGACGCTCGCCTGGAAATGCGAGGGCCTGACCGACGCCCAGCTCCGGACCGCCGCCGTCGCCCCCTCCACGCTGACCCTGATGGGGCTGGTGCGGCACATGGCCGAGGTGGAGCGCAGCTGGTACCGCAGGGTGATGGCGGCCGAGGACGCCGAGCCGGTCTACTACGGCGACGAGGACCCGGACGGTGACTTCCACGTGACCGAGGCGGACACCTGGCAGGAGGCGTACGCCACCTGGCAGGCCGAGATCGAGGCCGCCCGGCGCATCGCGGCCGGCTTCCACCTCGACGAGACGTCCCGGGGCAGGCACCGGCGCACCGGCGAGCGGTACAACCTCCGCTGGGTGCACACCCACATGATCGAGGAGTACGCCCGGCACAACGGCCACGCCGACCTGATCCGCGAGTGCCTCGACGGCGCCACCGGCGACTGACGTCAGCCGCCGTGGACGCGGAGCCTCCGTACGGGGGTGGAGATCACCCGCACGGGGCAACCTGCGCCCGTCCGCCGTCGCGGATCGGGCCGGACCCGACAGAGTGGCGCGGGTGCATCGAACGACGACCACCGCAACGCTTCTGCTGACCGTGGCCGTGTCGGCCCTGTCCGGCTGTACGACGGTCCAGCCCGCGTCCGGCCCGGCGGCCGGCGCCCGCCCGTCCGCACCCCACCCGGACGGCCCGGCCGCACCGCGAGTGGTGCAGGCCCCGGCCCGTGAGGCGCTGGAGATGATCCCCTCCCCGCCCGCCGACCGCGCCACGGAGCAACCGCGCCGTACGGCACGCCCCACGCCCACGGCGTCGCGCACGCCCCCGGCCGCCCGCCCTGAGCCGCGGCCACGGCCCGCACGTCCCCAGGCGCCCCGGCGGCCGGGCAGGACCACCCAGGCGCCGCGCGTCGACGTGCCCGGCCTCGGCGGGCCGGCCGGCGGGAGCACCGGCACGGGGGCGGGCCTGTGCTCCCTGGGCAGGCAGTACGGCGGCTGGCAGCCGGGCAGCCCGGAGGCGGTCATCTGCGAGCAGACGTACGGCCGCTGAGCCCCGTCGCCCGCGCTGCCTACGGCCGGCGGCGCGGTGGCCCCCACGGGCCGTCCGTCGCGGAGCCGCCGTCACCGAATCGCGCCTCCAGCCGGCGGATGGCCGCCCGCACGCCCTCGCCGTAGCGGTCGTCGGCCAGCGCCACGGCCGCGCCGCGGGCCCGCCGCAGATGCAGCCGGGCGGCCTCGCGGTGGCCGAGACGGTCGTAGTCGGCCGCCAGATTCAGGTGCAGCGAGGGATACAGGGCACGGGCGGCGTACACACCGTCGTGCTGCCCGTGGGCCCGGTCCTGGGCGAGTTCCTCTGCGGCGGACAAGGCCCTGAGGTCCCACGCCAGTTCGTCCGCCGGGTCGTCCTGGGTGTCGGCCAGGTAATGGGCGAGGGTGCAGCGGAGGAGCGGGTCGCCGTGCTCGCCGATCTCCGCCCACAGGTCGAGATAGCGGTGCCGGGCCTCCTCGCGGTCGCCCGCGTGGTGCAGCATGACGACCTGCCCGATCCGTGTCGGTACGGCGTCCGGAGCCGTCTGCTCCTGTCCCTTGGCCACCACGTCCTCCGTGCCCTCGTCGGCTGTCCCGGACGACGCTAACCGCAGGCACCGGACTTCCAGGTCAGGCGGCCCGTGACGCGCGGGCCGCCCGGCGGATCAGCCCAGGTCGGGGACGGTCCAGTCGATCGGCTCGTGCCCCTGCTCGGCGACCGCCGCGTTGATCTGCGTGAACGGACGGGAACCGAAGAACTTCTTCGCCGACAGCGGTGAGGGGTGCGCGCCCTTCACCACCACGTGCCGCGTCTCGTCGATCAGCGGCAGCTTCTTCTGCGCGTAGTTCCCCCACAGCACGAACACCGCCGGGTCGGGGCGGCCGGCCACCGCGCGGATCACCGCGTCGGTGAACAGCTCCCAGCCCCGGGACTTGTGCGAGTTCGCCTCGCCGGCCCGGACCGTGAGCACCGCGTTGAGCAGCAGGACGCCCTGCTCCGCCCAGGGCATCAGATAGCCGTTGTCCGGGATCGGGACGTCCAGCTCGGCGTGCATCTCCTTGTAGATGTTGCGCAGCGACGGCGGCACCTTCACCCCCGGCCGGACCGAGAAGCACAGGCCGTGCCCCTGGCCCTCGCCGTGGTACGGATCCTGTCCGAGGATCAGCACCTTCACCTGGTCGTAGGGCGTGGCCTCCAGCGCGGCGAAGACCTCCTCGCGCGGGGGGTAGACGGGGCCGTTCGCCCGCTCCTCCTCGACGAACTCCATCAGCTCCTTGAAGTAGGGCTTCTGCAGCTCGTCGCCCAGCACCTCGCGCCAGGACTCGGGCAGCATGGCGATGTCGGTCACGTCAACTTCCTTACGCTGTGCGGTCGCTTCCGGTCCCACAGAACCTACCGGCGACCACTGACAATCCACTCCCTGGGGCGCCCGGCCGGACCGGGGGCGGGCCCGGGGACAGCCCCCGGGAGCGGACCGCCTACCAGCTGGTCTTCCGCGACAGCTGCCACATCATCATGATCGTGGAGGGGTCCAGCGCCCGCTCCGCGCCCGAGATGTCGACGCTCGCGGCCACGTACTGCTTGCCCTGCCACAGCGGCAGCAGCCGCGCGTCGTTCACGAGGATCTGCTGCGCCCGCTCGAAGTCCTTCTCCACGTTGGCGCGGTCGCTCTCGCGCCGGGACCGGGGCAGCAGCTCGCCGGTGATCTCGGGGGCCGGGTACGGCGTGCCGAGCGCGTTCTGCTCGCCGACGAAGGGGGCGATGAAGTTCTCGGCGTCCGGGAAGTCCGGGGACCAGCCGCGGCCGAACACCGGGTACTCGCCCTTCTGGTACCCCTCGACGTACGTCTTCCAGGGCCGGCTCTTGAGGGTCACCGCGAACAGGCCGGAGTCCTCGAGCTGGCGCTTGAGCTCCTCGAACTCCGCCCCGGTCTCCGAGCCGTAGCGGTCGGACGTGTACCAGAGGGTGAGCGGGACGGGCTCGCTGATGCCGGCGTCGGAGAGGATCTCGCGGGCCTTGGAGACGCTGGGGTCGCCGTAGTCGTCGAAGAAGCCCGTGGTGTGGCCCGTCAGCCCCTTGGGGACCATCGAGTACAGCGGGTCGACGGTGTCCTGGTAGACCTTGTGCGCGATCGCCGCGCGGTCGATCACCTGGGCGACGGCCTGGCGCACGGCCTTGCGGCCGGCCCACGGGTCCTGCGGGTTGAACACCAGGTAGCTGATCTCCGCACCGGTGCCCTCGACGAGCTGGAGCTCCTCCTCCTTGGCGGCCTTGCCCTGGAGCGTGACGATGTCGTCGGCCGCGAGGCCCCGGTAGGTGACCTGGATCTCGTGGGCGCGCAGCGCCTTCACCATGCCGGCGGAGTCCTTGAAGTACCGGATCGTCACCGCGTCGTTGTGGCGCTCCGCGAAGCCCTTGTAGCGGTCGTTGCCGACGAGTTCGGCCCGCTCCCCGTCCTCGTACGACTGGAGCGCGTACGGACCGGAGCCGGCGATCCCGTCGCCCTTGCGCAGCTCGTCGGCCGGATACTCGGCGGGGTCGACGATGGACATGGCCGGCGTGGCGAGCACGAACGGGAAGGTCGCATCGGGCTTGTTGAGGTGGAAGACCACCTCGTGCTCGCTGGTCGCCTGGACCCGGTCGAGGCTGCCCAGCAGACCGGCGGGGCCGCCGTTGACGTTGATCTGCTTGATCCGGTCGATGGAGTGCTTGACCGCCTGCGCGTCCAGCGGGTGCCCGTTGGAGAAGGTCAGGCCGTCGCGCAGCTCGCACCGGAACACCTGGTTCGCCGCGTCGGTGAACGCGCAGCTCTTGGCGGCGTCGGGCTGGGGCGTGGTCGCGCCGTTGGGGTAGCTGAGCAGCGTCTGGTAGATGTTGCGGAACAGCTCCCAGGAGCCGTCCCACGAGGCCGCCGGATCCAGCGTGCTGGGCGCGCTGGTCGTACCCACGACGATCGGTCCTTCGTCCTCGGAGCTGTCGGACGACAGGATGCCGCATCCGGTGACCAGCGAAGATATGGACGCGATGGCCGCGACAGTCCGCAGGCATCGGTTCCGGTTGAACACGCGCACGCTCCTCGATCCGCCGTACCAAGGGTCGGCAGACCATACCGCAGCAGCGGCCTCCCTGAACTCCCCTGTGAACAGGGGTTTTGATCATTCTCCCGATGACTACGTTGTCATGACCCGGATGATCTCAGTACGCGGACACGGGCGCCGTCCCGTCGACGGCGCCCGTGCTGTGGCCGGGTTGCCCGGTGGTCGTGCTCCTGGTGGTGTCAGCCCACGCCGGCGTTGAGGAAGACGCCGCCGTCGACCACGAGGGTCTGGCCGGTGATCCAGGCGGACTGCTCCGAGGTCAGGAAGGCGGCGGCACCGCCGATGTCCGAGGGCACGCCGAGCCGGCCCAGCGGGTAGCCCGCGGCGGCCTCCTCCTCGCGCCCCTCGTACAGGGCGGCGGCGAACTTGGTCTTCACGACGGCCGGGGCGATCGCGTTGACCCGCACGCCCGGCGCGAACTCGTGCGCCATCTGCGCGGTGAGGTTGATCAGCGCGGCCTTGCTGACGCCGTACGCGGCGATGAAGGGCGAGGGCGCCAGGCCCGCGACGGAGGCGATGTTGACGATCGCGCCGCCGTTCTCCTTCTGCCAGGCGTGCCAGGTGCGCTGGGCGAAGCCGAGCGCGGAGATCACGTTGGTCTCGAAGACCTTGCGCGCCACGTTCAGGTCGAGGTCGGCGAGCGGTCCGAACACCGGGTTGGTGCCCGCGTTGTTGACCAGGAAGTCGACGCGGCCGAAGGCCTCCATCGTGCGCTCGACGGTGACGGCCTGGTGGGCCTCGTCGTGCGCCTTGCCGGCGACACCGATGACGCGGTCGGCGCCGAGCTTCTCGACGGCCTCCTTCAGGGCGTCCTCGTTGCGGCCGGTGATGCAGACGCGGTCGCCGCGCGCGACGAGCGCCTCGGCGACGCCGTAACCGATGCCCCGGCTGGCGCCCGTGACGATCGCGGCCCTGCCGGAGAGTGCGGGGAGTTCAGTCATGTCCGTGTTCCCTAGTCGAGCGGTCCGCCGGCCACGTACAGCACCTGGCCGGAGACGAAGCCGGCGGCCTCGCCGGTGAAGAAGGCGATCGCGTTGGCGATGTCCTCGGGCTCGCCGACGCGCGCGACCGGGATCTGGGTGGCCGCGGCGGCCTTGAAGTCCTCGAAGCCCATGCCGACGCGGTCGGCGGTGGCCTTGGTCATCTCGGTGGCGATGAAGCCGGGGGCCACGGCGTTGGCGGTGACGCCGAACTTGCCGAGTTCCTTGGCGAGGGTCTTGGTGAAGCCCTGCAGACCGGCCTTGGCGGCGGAGTAGTTGACCTGACCGCGGTTGCCGAGCGCGGAGGAGGACGACAGGTTGACGATACGGCCGAAGCCGGCGTCCACCATGTGCTTCTGACAGGCCTTCGACATCAGGAAGGCGCCGCGCAGGTGCACGTTCATGACGGTGTCCCAGTCGGAGACGCTCATCTTGAAGAGCAGGTTGTCGCGCAGCACGCCGGCGTTGTTGACGAGGATCGTGGGCGCGCCCAGCTCCTCGGCGATCCGGGCGACGGCCGCCTCGACCTGCGCCTCGTCGGAGACGTCGCAGCCGACCGCGATCGCCTTGCCGCCGGCCGCGGTGATCTTCTCGACGGTGTCCTTGCAGGCCGCCTCGTCGAGGTCGATGACGGCGACGGCGCGGCCCTCGGCGGCCAGGCGTACGGCGGTGGCGGCGCCGATGCCGCGCGCGGCTCCGGTGACGACGGCGACCCGCTGATCGTTGCTGGACATTGCTGCTTCTCCTCGTCCTGGGAATGCGGCCCGTGCGGGGCCCCTCGGCACGCCCATGGGTGAGCGACCGCTTAGTACCTCCCGCAGACGTGACGCTAGAAGCCCTGGCACTCGGTGTCAACGGGACACCGGGGCGGTGTGATCCATTACCTGGGTTCCCCGGCGCACCGGCGCCCCGGACTCCCCCGGACGGCCCAGCGCTGCGGGCCCGCGCGGCGCCGGGCCCCTAGCGTCGAAGCCCGAGCCCCTCGTGGCCGGAAAGGAGGCGTCCATGCGCCGTCGTACCGGAGTCGCCGGCATATCCGTCGCGATCGCCGCGATCGTGCCGCTGGCCGACCCCGCACATCCCCAGGAGCTGGATTCCTGGGCCCTCACCCCTCACCGGACGGCCCAGTCCGTCCTCACCGACGACCCGGGCGAGCAGGACCCGTTCGCCCCGGCGCCCTACTCCCCGGACGGACTCGATCCGGGAGCACCGGGCGACGACCCGCCCGACGAGAGCGGCAACGGCACGGGCCGGCCCGACGAGGGCGGACTCCAGGAGCACCGCCCGGACCAGAACGGCAACGGCAACGGCAACGGCAACGGCAACGGCCAGAGCGGAACCGACCCGAACGGAAGCGGCCAGGGCGGAGACGGCCAAGGCGGGGACGGCCAGGGCGGATTCGACCCGGGCAGTCCCGACGACGGACGGCTCGACCCCGGCGGCGACGGCCAAGGCGGCAACGGCCAGAACGGTCACGGTCAGGGCGAGAACGGCCAGGGTGGCAACGGCCAGAACGGGACCGGCCAGGGCGGCGACGGTCAAGGCGGGATCGGCGCCGGACGGGAACCCGTCGGCGGAGTCGGAGCACCGCCGCGACGGGACCCGCCGCCGACGCTCTCCGCGACCTCCAAGCCGCGTCCCGCCCCCGCACGGACCCCGGCCCCCACGCCCACGGTCCGGCCGACCACCGCCGTGCCGGGTCCCTCGACCTCCCCGGCCGTCACGCCGACGCGTGGCACGCAGGGTGGGCTGGGCGGTGCCTGGGGCACCGGACCGAGCGGCTGGGACGTCGGCATCGGCGTGGGCTGCGTGGCGAGCGCCGCACTCGCCGGCGCCTATCTGCTCAGGCGCCGCCGACGCGCCTGACGCCCGAGCGGGCGGGCCTACCGCACCAGCAGCTCGAGGAGCCGTTCCGTCTCGGCAGCCGGGTCGGCCGTGAGGCCGGTGTGCACGGGGCCCGGCTGGACGATCGTGGAGCGGGGTGCGATCAGCCAGCGGAAGCGGCGGCCGGCGTCGTCGGGGGCCGCCTGCCCCGCCGCCGTCCCGCCCGCGCACACGCCCTCGACCGCACGCAGCGCGGCACGCACGCCGGGCAGGTCCACGTGCGGGTCGAGGGCGAGCAGCCGTCCCTCGTCGAGATGGGTGCGGGCGCCGACGTAGGACGCGGCCCGGCAGTACACGAGCACCCCGGCGTTGACGCACTCCCCGCGCTCGATCCGCGGCACGACGCGCAGCAGCGCGTACTCGTAGACGTGCCGGTCGCCGGCCCGGCACTCGTGGACGTGGCGGTCGTTCACCGGGCCCCCTCGATGCGGTCGTGGATCGTGGCGGCCCGCGCGAGCAGCGGCCGGGAGTAGGCACGCCTCACGTCGTCGGGCGTCGCGAAGCCGGGCTCGTCCGTCAGCCAGACGTCCGGGATCTCGGCGGTGACCTCGGCGAGGAGTTCCTCGGTGACGAGGGGCGCGAGCGCGGCGGCCGCCGAGCGGACATCGGGCGCGAACGGGGCGAGGGCGTGGTCGCGCGCGTCGTAGGGGCGGGCGGCCGAGGCCTCGGCGCCGGGCCAGTTGTGGTGCCAGATCATCGTGGCGCCGTGGTCGACGAGCCACACGTCGCCCCGCCAGCGCAGCAGGTTGGGATTGCGCCAGGACCGGTCGACGTTGTTGACGAGCGCGTCGAACCAGACGATCCGCCCGGCCTCCTCGGGGCTCACCTCGAAGGCCAGCGGGTCGAAACCGAGCGCGCCGGAGAGGAACTCCATGCCGAGGTTGGTGCCGCCGCTGGACTTGAGGAGTTCCTGCACCTGCTGATCGGGCTCGCCGAGCCCCAGCACCGGGTCGAGTCGGACGGTCACCAACCGGGGCACCCGGAAGCCGATGCGGCGGGCGAGTTCGCCGCAGACCACCTCGGCGACGAGCGTCTTGCGGCCCTGCCCGGCGCCGGTGAACTTCAGGACGTACGTCCCGAGGTCGTCGGCCTCGACGAGTCCCGGCAGCGAACCCCCCTCACGCAGGGGCGTGATGTAGCGGGTCGCGGTGACCTCTTCCAGCATGTCCCCGGACCATCCGTCTCTTCAGCCGTGCCGCCGTCACGGGCCGTCGGCCCCTTGCTTCCGGCCTCGGCCGGAGGTGAAAAGAGTAGCCGAGGGTGATCACCGACAAGGGCGGTGCGCGGGCGCCGGACCCGCTGACCGGCCCGCCACGGCGCAACCCCGCCACCGTGGCGGCCTCTTGCGCCACGACGAACCCATGCAGTGGGCTGTCCCCCATGAGCAGAAGAAGCCTCGCGCTACTCACCACTGCCCTGCTGATGCCCGCCCTGGTGGCGGGTGCGCCCGGACACCGTGCCGAAGCCGCCCGACCGGCGGCCGCCGACTCCCCGGAAACCACCGCACCGCCCCTGCTCCGCGGAGTGGACCTCGACACGGTCACCATTCCCGAGTTACAGGTGCGCATGAAGCGCGGATCACTGACCTCGACGGCGCTGACCGCGGAGTATCTCCGACGGATCAAGGCCGTCGACCCGAAGATCAACGCGGTGCTGCGCACGAGTCCGACGGCCCTGCGTCAGGCGGCCGCCAGTGACGTCCGGCACCGGCTCGGCAGGACCCTCGGCCCGCTCGACGGCATCCCCGTCCTGCTGAAGGACAACGTGAACACCCGCGACATGCCGACGACGGCCGGGTCGACGGCGCTCGCCGGGAGTCCGCCGGACTCGGACGCGGAGCTGGTCGTGCGGCTGCGGAAGGCGGGCGCGGTGGTCCTCGGGAAGGCCAACCTGTCCGAGTGGGCCAACTTCCGCGCGGCGAAGCCGACCTCGGGCTGGTCGGCCGTGGGCGGCCAGACGAACAACCCGTACGTCCTGGACCGCAATCCGTGCGGATCGTCCTCCGGCTCGGCCGCCGCGCTCGCCGCGTCTTTGGCGCAGGTGGCGATCGGCACCGAGACGGACGGCTCCATCGTGTGCCCGGCCGGGATGAACGGCGTGGTCGGCCACAAGCCGAGCCTCGGCCTGGTCAGCCAGTCGGGCATGGTCCCGATCTCCGCCGAGCAGGACACGGCGGGCCCCATGGCGCGGAACGTGACCGACACCGCGCTCACCTTCTCGGTGCTCAGCGGCCGCCGCAGCGCCGGCACCCCGGGCCTCGCGGAGGGGGCAGCGCGCCCCGGCGCCCTGCGCGGCAAGCGGATCGGGCTGTGGCGGCTGCCGTCGCTCGGCGCCGGGGTGGACGCCCTGATGACCCGCACCGCGGCCGAGCTGCGTGCGGCGGGGGCCCAGGTCGTCGAGGTGACGCCCCCGTACCAGGACCGGCTCGCCGCGCTCGAGTTCCCGGCGCTGCTCAGCGAGTTCCACCGGGACATCGACGCCTATCTCGCCACCCGCAGCGGGCCTCGCGACCTCGCCGGGCTGATCGAGTTCAACCGCACGCACCAGGCCGAGCGGAGCTGCTTCGCGGGCCAGGAGCTGTTCGAGCAGGCGCTGGCCGCACCGCCGACCACCGACCCGCGCTACCGGGCCATGCGCGCCGAGCTGCGGGACCTGTCCCGGCGGTCCATCGACGAGACGATGGACGCGCACGGCCTGGACGCCATCGCCTCCCCGGCGAATCCGCCCGCGTGGACCACGGACTGCGCGCGCGGCGACAACGACGTGATCCCCTCCTCGACCCCGGCGGCCGTCGCCGGGTACCCCTCGCTGTCCGTACCCGCCGGGTTCGTCGACGAGCTGCCGGTCGGGCTGCTGCTGATGGCCGGCGACCACGAGGACGACGAGCTGCTGTCCCTGGGTGCGGCGGTGGAGCACCGGCTGGACGCCTGGCGGGCGCCCCGCTACCTGCCCTCGGCACCGGTCCGCTGAACGGCGCGCGCCCCGCGGCCGTACCTCTCGGCAGATCATGAATCCAGCCCCCGAAAGGAACGCCATCAGCATGACCAGCGCATCGTTTCACCCCACGTCGGGACCGGCTCGTCGTACGGTCGTGGCGGCGGCCGGAGCCGCCGGGCTCGCCGGCGCCCTGACGGCGTGCGGCGGTTCGGACGACGGCGCGTCGAGCGGGTCCGCCGCCGCGCCGCAGGACGCCGGGGGCGCGCTCGCGGCGACCGCGGACATCCCCGAAGGGGGCGGGAAGGTCTTCGCCGACCGGAAGGTCGTGGTGACCCAGCCCACGGCGGGCGAGTTCAAGGCCTTCTCGGCCACCTGCACCCATCAGGGGTGCGCCGTGAAGGACGTGGCCGACGGCGTCATCCACTGTCCCTGTCACAACAGCACGTTCTCGATCACCGACGGCAGCGTGCAGGGCGGTCCGGCCCCCAAGCCGCTGCCCGCCGTGCAGATCACGGTCAGCGGGGACTCGATCGAGCTCGCGTGACTCGTGGGAGGGAAGCGGGGAGGACACGGCCGACCGGCATGACGTGGGGAGAAGGGGCCGCATGACCGTCGCTCAACGCCGGGGCCGGAAGATCATGATGACGCCCGGCGAGCTGGACGCGTTCCTCACCGTCCAGCGCACCTGCCGGGTGGCCACGGTTTCGGCGGACGGCGCGCCGCACGTGAGCACGCTCTGGTTCGCCTGGGACGGCTCGTCGATGTGGCTGTACTCGGTCGTGCGCAGCAGACGCTGGGCGGACCTGCGGCGCGACCCCCGGGTGGCGGTCGTGGTCGACACCGGGGAGGAGTACGAGGAGCTGCGGGGCGTGGAGCTGTCCGGCCGCGCCGAGTTCGTGGGCGAGGCGCCGCGCACCGGCGAACTCTGTGCCGAACTGGACCTTCCCGAGACGCTGTTCGCGCGGAAGAACTTCGGCCTGGACGAGCTGCCGCACGACGGGCGGCACGCCTGGCTGCGGCTGACGCCGGAGAAGGTCGTCTCCTGGGACTTCCGCAAACTGTCGTCCCGCTGAGGGCGCACGGCGGGGTCAGCCGAGCCGGCCCGCCGTCGCCCGCAGCGCCCCCACCGCCGCCCGGATCGACGGACGGCGGTCGGCGTCCGCGCGCCAGACGACGTACACGTGCCGGCGGGCCCGCTGGCGCAGTGGCACGGTGACGACCCCGGAGGGCATCGGATCACGGCCGAGCAGCGGCGCGATGCACACGCCGAGCCCCGCGGCGACCAGGCCGAGCTGGGTGTGGGTCTCGGCGGCGCGGTGCCCGATGATCGGTTCGATGCCCTTCGAACGCAGGGTGAACATCAGCCACTCGTGGCAGAACTCGCCCTCGGCCCAGGTGATCCACTCGTCCTCGGCGAACTCGGTGAGGTCCACCTCGTCCCGCCCGGCGAGCCGGTGGCCGGCCGGCATGGCCACGTCCGCGGGGTCGTCCAGGAGGGGTGCCTTGACCAGGCCGTCGGGCAGCGGCATCGGCTTGTTGTACCAGTCGAGCACGACGGCGAGGTCGAGGTCGCCGCGGACCACCCCGCGGATGCCGCGTTCCGGTTCCAGTTCGCTGGAGCGGATGCGCAGCGCGGGGTGCTCGGCGCGCAGGGCGGACAGGGCGCCGGGGAACAGCCCGCGGGCGGCGGTCGGGAACGCCGAGAGCCGCAGCTCGCCCACCACCTGTCCGCGGTGGGCCTCGAGATCGGACTGGGCGAGCTCGACCTGGGAGAGGATGCGCGCCGCGTGCTCGGCGAGGAGGCGGCCGGCGTCGGTCAACCGCACGCCCCGGCCGTTCTTGGCCAGGAGCTGCTGGCCGACCTCGCGCTCCAGCTTGGACATCTGCTGGGAGACGGCCGAGGTGGTGATGTGCAGGCCCTCGGCTGCGCCGCTGACCGAGCCGTGCCGGGCGAGGGCGTCGAGGGTGCGCAGGCGCTCCAGGTTCAACATGTAAGCGATGCTACGAGATACCGGCCGCGAATTCTCGATTGTGCTACGAGAAAAGGTGCCGCATCGTTGAGCCATGAGCAGCGTCACCTCCTCCCCCGCACCCGGCCGGGTCCGCCGTGTCCTCGACTGGCGGCTGCGGTTCGGGGGCCTCGCCCTGATCTGGGGCTTCAGCTTCCTCTTCATGAAGGTGGGGACGGAGAGCTTCGCCCCCTTCCAGGTCACGCTGGGCCGGCTGGCGTTCGGTACGGCGGTGCTCGCCGTGGTGATGGCGGTGAAGCGGGAGCGGCTGCCGCGCGGGGCGCGGACGTGGACGCACCTGGCGGTCGCCGGCTTCCTGCTCAACGCGCTGCCGTTCTCCCTGTTCGCCTACTCCGAGCTGACCATCCCGTCGTCCCTGGCGGGCATCTGCAACGCGACCTCGCCGCTGTGGGGCATGGCCCTGTCACTGGTCGCCCTGTCCGAGGACCGGCCGACCCGGGTGAGGGTGGCCGGCCTCGGTGTCGGCTTCCTCGGGGTCCTGACGGTGCTGGGCGTCTGGCAGGGCTTCCACGGCCTCGACGTCACGGGCACGGCGCTGGCCCTGCTCGCCTCGCTCAGCTATCCGGTCGGCTGGATCTACGTCCGCCGCACCCTGGCCGGGTCCAGCCACTCGCACGTGTCCCTGACGGGTGCGCAGCTGCTGCTGGCGACGGTGCAACTGGCGGTCGTCACCCCGCTGTTCACCTCGGTGCCTGCGCACTTCCCGGTGCTGCCCGTGCTGGCGGTCGCGGCACTGGGCGCGCTCGGCACCGGGCTCGCCTTCCTGATCCAGTACGACCTGGTCGCCGAGGTGGGCCCGACGACGGCCCAGATGGTCACGTACTTCACCCCGGTCGTCTCCACGGCCGCGGGCGTCACGCTGCTGGGCGAGTCGCTGTCCTGGTCGACCCCGGTCGGGGCGGTGGTCATCCTCGCCGGCGCGGCACTGACCCAGGCACGGCCCCGGACCCCCCGCCCCGCCGAGCCGGCCCGTCCGGCCGCGGAGCCGCGAAGGGCGACGGTCTGGCCGCGCGGGGCGACGCAGCCCTTCGCCGTTCCGCAACGGTCCGGACACGTCAGACGTAACGCCGCCCCGGCCCCGGCCCCAGCGCCGTCGCGACCGCGTCCGCCAGAGGTCCTTCCTCGCCCTCGGCCAGGGTCGACACGGTGATCCGGATGCCGGGCGGGGCGGCGACCCGGAAGCGGGCGCCGGGTGCCACGGCCCAGCCGGCGCCCAGCAGGCGGGCGACGGCGCCGGTCTCGTCCGGCACGGGGATCCACACGTTCATGCCGCTGCGTCCGTGCGCCGCGACCCCGCGCCGTCCGAGCGCGCCGAGCAGCGCTTCCCGGCGCCGCCCGTACGCCGCCGCCACCGCCCGCGGGTCCACCGCGTCCTCGGTCCACAGCAGCGCCACGGCCCGCTGGGTGATGCGGCTGACCCAGCCGGGACCCAGCCGCTGCCGGCCGCGGACCCGGTCGAGCGTGACGGCGTCGCCGGTCAGCACGGCGAGCCGCAGGTCGGGCCCGTAGGCCTTGGCCGCCGAGCGGACGAAGGCCCAGCTGTGCGTCGTCCCGGCGAGCGGGTGCAGCGGCAAATCGACGATGCGGTGGCCGTGGTCGTCCTCGATGAGCAGCGTCTGAGGGTGCTCCCGCAGGACGGACCGCAGGGCACGCGCGCGCGTGGCGCTCAGGGCGGCGCCCGTCGGGTTCTGCGCGCGGTCCGTGACGACCAGGGCGCGGGCACCGGCGGACAGGGCGCGGCGCACGTCGTCGGGCAGCGGGCCCTCGTCGTCGACGCCGACGGGGACCGTGCGCAGGCCGAGCGCGGGCACGAGGTCGAGCAGGCTGCCCCAGCCGGGGTCCTCGACGGCGACCGCGTCGCCGGGCCGCAGATGGGCCGCGAGCACCCGTTCCATCGCGTCCAGCGAGCCGGACGTGACCGCCACGGGCCCGTCCGGCACCCCGTCGGCGTCCAGTTCGGCACGCGCGAGCCGCGCCAGCTCCGGTTCCACGGGCTCGTGCCCGTACAGCACCGGCTCCCGGTCGCCCTGTCCGGCTGCCGCGGCGAACACGGGGGCGAGCGCGGGCAGCAGCGCCGGATCCGGATTGCCGCCGGACACGTCGCGCACGCCCTCGGGCACCTCGACGCCGATGAACTCGCGCCCCGTGGTGGCGGGTTTCGCCCGCACGCGGCTGCCCCGGCGCCCGGCGGTCTCGATGACACCGCGCTCCCGCAGTGTGCGGTAGGCCGCGGCGACGGTGTTGGGATTCACCCCCAGCCGCTCGGCCAACTCCCGCATCGGAGGCAGGGGTTGGCCCGGTTGCAGCTCGCCCGCACCCACCGCGCGTTCGACGCTCGCGGAAATCTCCGCTGCGCCGCGTCCCGTGATCCGATACTCTCCTAGCACAAACATGATTATGCACTAGTGCAATGGAGAGCGCCATGCAGGGGACCACGCAGACGCCGTCGCAGCCCGCCACCGCCTACACGCCCACCGACCGCACGGTCCCCACCCGCTCCGCCGACCGGGCCTCGTACGACAGGGAACTGGTGCACGCGATACTCGACGAGGGCTACGTCTGCCACCTCGGTTTCGTCCGCGACGGTGCCCCCGTCGTGCTGCCGACGCTGTACGGCCGGGTCGGCGAGCGTCTCTACGTGCACGGCTCCACGGGCTCGCGCCCGCTGCGGATGACCGGCAAGGCGGACCCGGGGCTGCCCGTGTGCCTGACGGTGACGCACGTGGACGCGCTGGTGCTGGCCCGCTCGGCCTTCCACCACTCGATCAACTACCGGTCGGTCGTGGTGCACGGCACGGCGTACGACGTGACGGATCCGGAGGAGAAGCGCACGGCCCTGGACGCCCTGGTCGACCACGTCGTCCCCGGCCGCTCCCGCGACTCGCGGCCCGCCGACAAGAAGGAACTGGCCGCCACCGCCGTGATCCGCCTCGACCTGGACGAGGTCTCCGCCAAGCTCCGCACCGGTGGCGTGAACGACGAGCCGGAGGACCTCGCCCTCCCCCACTGGGCCGGCCTCCTGCCGCTGCGCAAGGGCTACGACGCTCCGGTGGCCGACCCCGGCCTGGCACCGGGCACCGGGCTGCCCGACTACCTGGCCGCGCGGTGACGCCGGCCCGCCGATGTGACACGCCGCGCGGGGACGCCTGAGGGGGCGCCCCCGCGCGGGTGACCTGGCCGTCAGGCCGGCGCCGCCGGTGTCCGCGCCTGGCGTGCCTCCGCGACCGCGAGCCCCGCGACCGAGCCGAGCATCAGCACGGTGCCGGCCAGGGTCGCCGCGGTGAGGTGCTCACCGAGGAGGACGACGGCGAGCGCCGCCGCGCTGACCGGCTCGAGCAGCATGATCACGGACACCGTGGCCGACCGGACGACGGCCGCCCCGGCGAAGTAGAGGCCGTAGGCGAGAGCGGTCGGGACGGCGGCGACGTACGCCAGGAGCCCCAGCAGCCGGACCGGCTCGCCGGTGTGCGGCACCAGCCCCTCGGCGAGGGCGAAGGGCAGCAGGCCGAGGCTCGTGACGGCGAACGCCCCGACGGACGTACTGGCCGCGTCCGCCGATCCGTCGCGCCCCCACCAGCGGGTGAGGAGGGTCATCACGGAGTATCCGGCAGCCGACACCAGGGCGAGCAGCACGCCCAGCGGTTCGACGGACGTCCTGCCGTCGCCGAGGACGAGCACCCCGAGCCCGGCGAGGGCACCGACGACGGCCGCCGCCCCGCCCCGGCCGAGCCGCTCCCCGAGCGCCTGACGCGCACCGAGCGCGATGAGCACCGGGCCGGCGCCGAGGGTGACGACGGTGGCCACGGCGAGCCCGGTCGCCTGCACCGCGGCGAAGTAGGCGGTCTGGAACACCGCGAGGCCGAGACCGGTGAGCACGGCCCGCACCACCTTGCGGCGCAGCGGCTCCGGTACGGCGGGCCGCACCCGCGGGCCCAGCGGGCGGGCCGCGAGCAGCAGGACGAGACCGGCGGCGCAGCGCCAGAAGGACAGGGCCACCGGCCCCATGTCACTGGTCCGGTAGACCAGTGAGGCGGCGGCACCGGCGGTGCCCCAGGCGGCACCGGCGACGATCAGATAGAGGAGGCCACGCCCGACGGGCAGGCCGGAGACGGCTTTCGACACGTTTTCTCTCCGCAGACGCGCACAGGGCGCGGACGTCGGGGGCCACCCCCTCGGACGGGGGGTGGTCAGGACGGCGTCTGCGGGCAGCACCCACCGGCCCGGCGACGTGCGCCGGACGGCTTCCGGGGGCCCGCCTCAGGCGGCCGGAGGCGGAAGGACGAGTGCGGTCGCGTGCATGATCGGCACCTTAGGCCGCCGTGCCCCGGGTGGACAACTCCCTTTCGGGCCCGCCGCTCGCCACGGGGTCCGCGGAGCCCTTGGCGGGCGCCGAGGACTGGGCGATGAAGGCGCCCACGAGGACGACCACGCCCCCGAGGATCTGCGGTGCCGAGAGGTGTTCACCGAGCAGGATCCAGGCCAGCACGGTCGCGATGACCGCCTCGAGGCACGCGACGACGCCCGCGACCTGCGGTGACAGCCGGCGCACGGAGAGCACGCCGGTGACGTAGGCGAGGACGGTGGCGATCAGGACGATCCAGGCCAGCAGCAGGGCGGCGGCGACGGGGGTGCCGTTCATCGGGGCGGTGTCCGCGAGGAGCGACCAGTCCATGTTCCAGGGACGGGCGATCACGGTGAGCACCGCGGCCCCGACGAGCAGCCCGTACGCGATGACGCCCAGCGGGTCGGGCGCGTCGTCGCCGGCGTCGCTGCCCTGGTCGGACAGGACGAAGTAGCCGACCTGGCAGCAGGCCGCGCCGAGCGCCAGCAGCAGCCCGAGGGCGTCGAAGCCGAGGCCGGACCAGACCTCCACGACGCAGGCCAGCCCGCCGACCGCGAGGACCACGCCGAGCGCGGCCGCCCGCGTCACCGGCCGGCGCTGCACGAACCGCACCCAGCCGAGGACCAGGGCGGGCGCCAGGTACTCGACGAGCAGGGCGACGCCGACGGGGATGCGGGAGAGCGCGGCGAAGTAGCAGGCCTGCACGCCCGCGACGGCGAAGAGGCCGAAGCCGGCGAGCAGTCCGGGGCGGCGGCGCAGCAGCGCGCGGTGCCGGACGGCGAGCGGCAGCATCACCAGGGCCGCGCCGGCCACCCGCAGCCAGACCACGTGGAGCGGGTCGAGACCCGCCTCGATCAGCGGCTTCGCCGCGACACCGGAACCTCCGAAGGCGACCGCCGAGGCGAGCGCCAGTCCGAGCCCGGCACCCTTGCCATGGCTGCCGCGAGGGCTGTCAGTCGTGTGCACCGGCACATGATGACAGGGGACGACATGACCGTCACCCCCGATGACACCTGTCTCATCGGTTGGACACCGGATCCGCCCCCGGAGTGAGGGCGGGGTGCCGGGTCAGGGCGTCGGCTCGAAGTGGTTCTCCACCCGGGCGAGGACCTCCCGGGGGTCGACGGCGGCCCGGCCGAGCACCTCGACGGCCCTGGCCCCGGGATCCGCGACGAGGGCGGCGAGCAGGTCGATCCCGCAGGCCTCGGCCGCTCCCCGTCGGGCGGCGCGGGCACGGGCGTTTGCCATCGCCGTCGCGGCCAGCGGCGAGAACCCTGCGGCCCCGGTCACCTCGGGCACGGCGCCGGAGTCCTCGACGGTGCTCTGCCAGCGCAGGCCGTATCCGATGCTGCGCTGCACGAGGTAGCCGAGCAGACGGGCCAGGCGCGGCCCCTCGCCGAGGACGGCCCGCGCATCGGGGTCGTACTCCAGGAGCGAGTGCAGCAGATGGGCCGTGTCGATCTGCCGGTCCCCGTCCCGTACCGCCCTGCGGCGGGCACCGGAGACCACCGGCGTCAGGTGCGCGCCGAGGCCGGTGCCGACGTCGGCACCGTCCGGGCGCCGGTCGCCTTGCTCACCGGCCGACTGCCGGGGGATACGGGGTTGCACACCGCCCAGCACATCAGCCCTTCCGACCCGGGGCATCCCCGGCGGGAAGCATTTCGGCGTCCCGCGCAGAGTGGACCCGGCGGGCCGGAATCTCCTCCTTACGGATGAGATCACGCCGTTCCTCCCCACCCGGCGCGCGCCGCCTTGCGGTGCGCCCCCCGGTACAACCCCGGCGGGCCGTCGCGGGTCCGACACGGACATGAGGACCAGGTTCGAGTGCTGGCTGGTGGAGCTGCCGGCGGTCGACGGCCGGCAGTACGTGTACCGGGTGTACGCGCCCGAGGAGGCGCTGGCCGCCGACCTGTTCTGGGAGGCCTGGCACTGCCACGACGAGAGCGCGCTCCCGCGTGCGTGGGACCTCTTCGACGCCGCGGTCGTACGACGGATGGACTGACCGCCACGCACGGGGAGGCGCCCCGCGGACCACTCCGCGGGGCGCCTCCCCGTGCCGTACCGGTCAGTCCTCGTCGGCGAGGATCAGGTACAGCTTCTTGCGGGCGTCGCCGATGACGGCGAGCGCCTTCTCCCGCTGCTCCTTGCTGCCGGTCTTCCAGACCTGGCCGAAGGCCTCCATCAGCCCGAAGCCGGCCTGCCGGATGTCGTTCAGCGCCTCCCAGTCGACGCCTCGGGACGCTTCCTCCCAGGGCGCCTCGGGACCGTCCTCGGCCGCGGTACGGCCCGCGTCGGTGAGCGAGAAGAGCTTCTTGCCGCCCTCGCTCTCGCTCGCGATCAGGCCCTCGTCCTCCAGCAGCTGGAGGGTGGGGTACACCGAGCCGGGGCTGGGCTTCCACGCCCCGCCGCTGCGCTCGGCGATCTCCTGGATCATCTCGTAGCCGTGCATCGGGCGCTCCTTGAGCAGGGCGAGGATCGACGCCCGCACGTCGCCGCGCCGCGCCCTCCCCCTGGGGCCACCCCGTCCTCGGCCACCCCACGGCCCGGGACCGAAGCCCGGCCCGAAAGGACCGCCGGGGCCGCCGGGGCCACCCGGCCCGAAGGGTCCGAACGCCGCACGCCGGCCGTCGAAGCCGCCGCGCCCGAAGGGACCGCCCTCGCCGCGTCCGTGTCCACCATGTCCACGCTCGTATCCGTGGGTACGCATCGCCATCACTCCATTCAGTCGTTGATCTGTCGCGATACCTCAACGATATATCGGAACGTGTCGGACGGCAAGCCTGGGGAGGACTTCCTGAGAGGATCGGGGCATGGCGGACTCACCTGTGCAGATCAACGCCCTGATCGTCGACGCCGCTGACCCCGAGCGGCTCGCCGCGTTCTGGTCCGAGGTACTCGGCCGGCCCGTCGTGGGCCGCACGGGGCCCTATGTGTGGCTGCGGCGCGAGAACGGCCTGGGCCTGGGCTTCCAGCACACCGGTGAGCCCCGGGCGGGCAAGAACCGGATGCACGTCGACGTCACCGCCCCCGATCCGCTCGCGGAGCAGGCACGCGTCGAGGCGCTCGGCGGTCGCCGGCTGCGGGAGTACGACTCCGGCGGGTTCCTGGTGATGGCGGACCCCGAGGGCAACGAGTTCTGCATCATCCCCGACGGCCCCTTCGAGCTCGACGACGAGGGGCATGCGGACTACCTGACCTGACCGGACCCGTCCGGTTCCGCCGGAAGTGGGGCCAGGGCTCGCGGATTGGCCTTGGTCCGCGGATTCGCCGGGCGCCTAACGTCAGGGACATGCGCATCCGAATCGTCGACGCCTTCACCGACCGGCCCTTCGCCGGCAACCCCGCCGGGGTACTGCTCCTCGACGCCTTCCCTGAGGACGACCGGCTCCAGAAGATCGCCCTGGAGGTCAACCACGCGGAGACCGCGTTCGCCCACCCGCTGCCCGCGGGCGGCGAGGCCGACTGGGCGCTGCGCTGGTTCACGCCGGCCACCGAGGTCGCGATGTGCGGCCACGCGACGCTCGCCACGGCCCACGTCCTGCACACCACGGGCGCTCACGAGGGTCCCGTGCGCTTCGCCACCCGCAGCGGCGTCCTGATCGCCGTGCCCCGCGAGGACGGCTCGATCACCCTGGACTTCCCGACCGCCCCGCTCACGCCGGCCGAGGTCCCCGCGGGCCTCGCCGACGCGCTGGGCGCGACGCCGCACGCGGCCCTCGACACCGGTCCCCACGTCGGTGACCTGCTGGTGGAGGTCGCCGACGAGATGACCGTCCACGGCCTGTCCCCGGACCACAAGGCCCTGGCCGCCCACTCGCGGCGCGGCATCATCGCCACGGCCCGCGCGGAGGACCCCGCCCGCGGCTACGACTACGTATCCCGCTGCTTCTTCCCGAACGTCGGCATCGACGAGGACCCGGTCACCGGCAGCGCGCACACGGCTCTCGCGCCGTACTGGGCCGGACGCCTGGGCCGCCCCGACCTCACCGGACTCCAGGCCTCGCCGCGCTCCGGCCGCGTCCGCACGGAGCTGCGCGGCGACCGCACGCTGCTGAGCGGGCGCGCGGTGACGGTGATCGAGGGCGAGCTGCTGGCCTAGGCCGGGTCCGACGGGGGCACGGGGGCCGCCCGGGTCCCCGTCACGCCGTCGGCAGCCAGCCGACCTTCCCGGCCAGCAGCGCGTAACCCACGAAGGCGCCGATGTCGAGCAGCGAGTGCGCCACCACGAGGGGACCGACCCGGCCCCAGCGGCGGTACAGGTACACGAACACCACTCCCATCACCATGTTGCCGACGAAGCCGCCGACGCCCTGGTACAGGTGGTACGAACCGCGCAGCACCCCGCTGCCCGCCATCGAGGCGCCCCGGCTCCAGCCCAGCTGGTCGAGCCGGCGCAGCAGATAGCCGACGACGACGACCTCCTCCAGGACGGCGTTCTGCACCGCCGAGAGGATGAGCACGGGGTACTTCCACCACACCTCGGGCAACGCCTCGGGCACCACCGTCAGATTGAAGCCGAGCCCCCTGGCGGCCAGGTAGAAGGCGATGCCGCTGCTGCCGATGACGGCGGCGACGGCGGCCCCGCGTCCCAGGTCCGGCCAGGGACGGCTGCGGTCGAAGCCGAGGGCGCGCAGGCCGCTGCCCTCGCGCAGCAGGAGGTGCGCGACCAGGGCGACCGGGACCAGTGCGGTGGCGATGCCGAAGAGCTGCCAGGCCAGGTCCAGCCAGGGGCGGCCGGGCGCGGCGGAGGCGTTGAGGGTGGCCGCCTGGTCCTTGAGGCCACCGGGGCGGGTGAGCGAGCCGATGAAGCTGATGAGGGCCGACACCCCGCTGGCCCCCAACGACAGCGCCAGGACGAGCAGCGTCTCGTCACGCAGGATCCGTCGCGTGAGCCGCCGCTCGCGAGGGGGTTCCTCGCCGAGTGGCTGCTGAGGGAACGCATCGTCCACCGGGCCCGCCTCCGCCATGCACACCTGCCTCCAGCTGGGACGTCACAGCTTGCCCGATCAGTATGAGGCGGCGCGCGGCGGGGGCGGTCCCGGTGGACGGTGCGCGCGGCGGGGCGGATCCGGTGCGTGTCAGCCCAGCGGCGCCGGCTCCGGCAGGCCCACCGGCCACAGGTGCACGGGGTCACCCTGGCGCATGAGCTCGACGTAGCGCCTGGTCGTCGCGGCCAGCGCCGCCTCCCGCGACGCCCCCGCCTCCAGTGCCCGGTGGAAGGTGGCAGCCTGCCAGGAAGCTCCGTTGACCCGGCGGCGGCACCGCTCCTCGATCACCCCGAGATAGAAGTCCCGGTCGGCGGGCTCCACGCCCCACGCGTCCAGCCCGGCCTCGGCGAGCGGCAGCAGTTCGTCGCGCACGAGGACGGCGGCGTCGACCTCGGCGGTGCCGCCGAGCCTGCCGCGCCGGGGCCACTCGAAGCGGGCGTCGATGCCGTGGCGGCACGCGGCCTCGAAGTTGGCGGCCGCGGCCTCGAAGGGCAGCCGGGTCCACACCGGCCGGGGCTCCTCGGCGAGCGCGCGGACGACACCGTAGTAGAAGGCCGCGTTGGCGATGACGTCGACGACGGTCGGGCCGGCGGGCAGGACACGGTTCTCCACCCGCAGGTGCGGGACGCCGTCGGCGATGTCGTAGACGGGGCGGTTCCAGCGGTAGACGGTGCCGTTGTGCAGGACGAGTTCCGCGAGCCTGGGCACGCCGCCCTCGTCCAGGACCTCCAGCGGGTCCTCGTCGTCGCAGATCGGCAGCAGCGCCGGGAAGTAGCGCCGGTTCTCCTCGAACAGGTCGTACGCCGAGGTCACCCACCGTTCCCCGAACCAGGTGCGCGGGCGCACCCCCTGGGCCTGGAGCTCGGGCGGGCGGGTGTCGGTCGACTGCTGGAACAGCGGGGGCCGGGACTCGCGCCACAGCTCGCGGCCGAACAGGAACGGCGCGTTGGCGCCGAGGGCGATCTGCGCGGCGGTGACCGCCTGGGCGGCGTTCCACACGTCGGCGAAGCGGTCCGGGGTGACCTGGAGGTGCAGCTGCACCGAGGTGCAGGCGGCCTCCGGGGCGATGGACTTGGACGTGCACGTGAGGCGCTCGACGCCTTCGATGTCGAGGGTGAAGTCCTCGCCGCGGGCCGCCACGATCTGTTCGTTGAGCAGCGCGTAGCGGTCGACGGCCGAGAGGTTGGACGAGACCAGGTCGTCCCGGTCGAGGGTCGGCAGAATTCCGATCATCGCGATTCCCGCGTCGACCTCTCCGGCCTTCCGGTCCGCATATGCCAAGGACGTGCGGATCTCCTCGGCGAGCCGGTCGAATACCCGGCCGCCCAGCCGGTGCGGCGCGATGTTGACTTCCAGGTTGAACATGGCGAGTTCTGTTTGGAAATCGCGGCTCGCGATGCGCTCCAGGACTTGCGCATTCAACATTTTCGGCATCCCGTCGGCACCGACGAGATTCAATTCGATCTCCAGCCCCATCAGGTTCTTCGGACGGTCGAACCGCTTCTCCGCCAGCAGTCGCTCCAGTCCCGTCAGGCACCGCTGGAGCTTGTCGCGGTAGCGCTGGCGATCGGACAGGTCGAACTGACCTGCCACGACCTTCTCCCCCATGGAAGAGTCCCTTCTCGGGGCGGTGGGTGGAAGATCCGGCAGCCGGTGTGCCGGTCAGGTGGGATGATGCCCCGCGGAAGCGATCGATAACGTCCCCGCGCGACCCCGGCACCCGCTACGCTGAAGCGCTGTGACCGGTGGCACATTCACCGGGCATGGTGCCTCCAGCAGATTCAGGGCCCGGCGCGTCGTGAAAAACGCCGACGAGAATTGGCCGACCGCTCGGTGAGAACCCCCGGAGGTCAGGGGCGTGCGCCGGGCGTGAAATGCGGAGGATTCTCGCATATACGCGACCGAATGCGCCCTTGTTTCGCCTGCCGCGAGCGGCTAGTTGAAACACAGTCTGAACACATGTCGTATAAACTCCGCCCACAAGGCAGATGACCGGCGCCCACGGTCGATGGATCCTGCCGCCGAGCTGACGCACGGCAGGCCTCACCCCACTTCTCGGTTCCGGACCCCGGCCCCTGCCTTCCCACCCCGTGAGCTGACAGCGTCGTCCGCCCCGCACGCCCCGCCCCGCCCTGTCGCACCGCCCTCGCGCCACCGTGCCTTCGAATGAGAGGCGTCCACCATGCCGCTGCATGTCCCCCCGGCTCCCGCGCCCGCCCTGCGCTCCGTCCTGACCGCACTCTCGTCCCCCACTGCGGTCCGCGAGGCCAGGACCCCGTCCCTGCTCGTCGCCCAGGGGCCCACCACACCCGAACTGCCCCTGCCCGTGCACGTGCTGGAGGGAGTGTCCGCCGAGGGCGTGACGGCCACCCGGCTGACCGGCTGGCGGTTCCTGATCCGCTCCGGCGAGCGGGCGGTGGCGGCGGCGGAGACCATGCCGACCCCGGACGGGTGGACCTTCTCCCGCTTCTTCGAGGGCCCCTACATCGCCTCGACCGAACGGGCCCTGCGCCAGGCCGAGGCGCTGCCCGGGGCCTACCAGCCGCGGCTGCTGTCGGTGCCCGGCCTCTACATGCTCACGCTGTGGCTGCACGGGGACTGCGCCGCGGACCCGGCCGAGGGGTACCCCGACGGAAGCGACCTGCTGGTGCCGCTCGCGCCGGCCCCGCCCGGCATCGCGGCCCACCGGCCGCACCAGGTCGCCGAGTTGCTCCCGGTGCTGACCCACCGGGTGACGCCCGCGCCACTGCTCCGCTCCCCCGTCTGACGGCTCCTCCGCCCGGGCCCCGGCCCGGGCGGACTAGTCCCATCCGGCCATGCGAATCACCCGAAGTGACAGTGCGATGACGCTGAACCGTCCGCGCGAGTGACGCGTCTCCAACCGATGAGAAGCGGTGCTGCGAAATCCCTGCGGATCGACGCCCGTGGGGCAACACTGGGTTCGGACCGACTTAGCAACGGGGGGCGGCCATGGACGACGTTTCACGCCGCGGGACAGACAAGACAGCGCACTCATCCATCACGACGGACCGAGAGACCCCACTCATGTGCCAGCACCAGCCACCGTGCCCACCAGCCGACTCCGCCGACCGGGAATCCGCCCGTCTCGTGGCGCACCACCCGGAGCAGGGGTGGAGCCTGCTGTGCAACGGCGTCGTCCTGTTCGAGGACACCGGTGAACTGCTGCCGGACGGCCGCGTCATCGCTCCGCACCGTCCGCTCGGCGCGGGGCTGATGACCGCCGCCTGACCACCCGCCGGGCGGTACGCACCGCTCCGCCCGGCACACCGGGCCGGCCCGCGGACGCTCCCGCGCACCGGCCCGGCGCCGGTCACCCCTTCGTGGCGCCCGCGGTCAGCCCGCCGACGAGCTGACGTTCGGCGACGGAGTAGAAGGCGAGCGCCGGCACCATCGCGAGGACCAGGTAGGCGAAGACACGGGCCGTGTCGGCCGAGTACTGCCCCTGGAACTGTTGCACGCCGATCGGGATCGTCCACCACGTGGAGTCGGTGAACACCAGCAGCGGCAGGAAGAAGTTGTTCCAGCTGGTCACCACCGCCAGGACCGAGACGGTGCCCAGCGCGGGCCGGGCCATCGGCAGCAGCACCCGCCAGAAGAAGCCGAACGGACCGCAGCCGTCGAGCGTGGCCGCCTCCTCCAGCTCCCCGGGGATCTCCCGGAAGAAGCCGCGCAGGATGATGATCGTCATCGGCAGTCCGAAGGCCGCCTGCGGCAGGATGACGCCCAGCGGATTGTCGAGCAGCCCCAGCGAGCGCAGCAGCAGGAACAGCGGCAGGGCGGCGACCGCGAAGGGGAACATCAGCCCCACGGTGAACAGGGTGAACAGCAACTCCCGCCCGCGGAAGGCGAACCGGGCGAAGGAGAACGCGGCCAGCGCGGACACCGCGACCACCAGGACCGTCGTCGCCACCGCGATCAGCGTGCTGCTGCCGACCAGCCGCCAGAAGGAACCGGACCCCAGGATGCCGGTGTAGTTGGAGGTCACCCACGGGTCGGGCAGCCCGACCGGGTTCCTGGACAGCTGGTCGGTGGACTTGAAGCCGGACAGCACCGCGTACAGCAGCGGTACGGCCATCACCGCGCCGACGGCGATCAGGACGGCGTGCACGGGAAGGGCCCGCCGCGCACGGGTCTTGGAACGGACGGTCACTTCCCGCCTCCTCGCATGGTCGTGGTGGCTCCCTCCAGATCGCGCCGGAGCACGAACCGCTGGTAGGCGAGGGCGAAGACGAGGCTGATGCCGAACATGACCACGCTGATCGCGCTGGCGTAGCCGACCTGGTAGCGCTTGAAGCCGAACTGGAACATGGTCACGGCCATGGTCTCGGAGTGGTGGTCCGGCCCGCCCTGGGTGATCACCCACACCAGGTCGAACAGCTGGATCGCGCCGATCACCGACAGGAAGACGCTGATGCGCAGCGTGGGGGCGAGCAGCGGCAGGGTGACGCTTCGGAAGCGCTGCCAGGCGTTCGCGCCGTCGATGAGCGCCGCCTCGTTCAGCTCCTTGGGGATCGACTGGAGCCCGGCCAGGTAGAGCATCATGTGGAAGCCGAAGTACTTCCAGGTCATCACCAGGAAGAGGGTCGCCATGACCATCGACGGATCGGCGAACCACTCCCCGCCGAGCCCTTCCAGGCCGATGCCGCCCAGGATGCGGTCGGCGAGGCCGTCGCCGGGGGCGAAGATCATCGCGAACAGCACGCCGGTGATGGCCTCGGAGAGCACGTACGGCGCGAAGAAGAGCATCCGGTACACGGCCCGGCCGCGCATCCTCTGGTTCAGCAGCACCGCCATGGCGAGCGCGAACGGAAGCTGCACCACGAGGGAGAGCACGACCAGGAACAGGCAGCGCCACAGGTCGCCGAGGAATACGGGGTCGTCGAAGGCGCGGGTGAAGTTCTCGGTGCCGATGTACTCCGAGGGCATCCCGAAGCCGCCCCAGCGGAAGAAGGCGGCGTACAGCGCGAACAGGATGGGCAGCAGCACCAGGACGATGAACAGCACCAGCGCGGGCACCTGGAAGCCCACCGCGGTGAGCCAGTGGTACGTACGGCGCCGGGCCCGGCCCCGGGCCGCGCCGGCGGGCGGGGGCGGGCGGTCGGCGTCGGGGCCGGTCCGCTTGTCCGGCAGAAACGTGGAGGTCATCGGGGCCTACTGCTCTTCCTTCGCGGTCTTCGTGATCGACTCGGCGACCTGCTGCGGCGACTTGGAGCCGGCGACGAGCGCGGCGACGCTGTCGTTGATCTCCTGGCCGAGGGCGGGCGCGTAGGCCTGGTCGAGGTAGAGCT
Source organism: Streptomyces sp. NPDC032940 (assembly GCF_040636935.1). Lineage (NCBI taxonomy): Bacteria > Bacillati > Actinomycetota > Actinomycetes > Kitasatosporales > Streptomycetaceae > Streptomyces > Streptomyces sp. NPDC032940. The sequence continues at coordinate 191,931 of NZ_JBEZVJ010000010.1, forward strand.
GGAAGCCGGTGGTTTCCTTGAGCTGCTTCTGCACGGCCTGCAGATTGGGGTCGGCCAGGGCGTCCTCGGCGGCGGGGACCACCGGCAGGACGCCGGTCTTCTTGACCAGTTCGCGGTCGGTGGCGGCCGAGGCGAAGAACTTCAGGAAGTCCACGGCGGCCTGCGGGGCGTCCCGGCGCAGCGCGTGTGCGCCGCCGCCGCCGAACACCTCGGTGATCGTGCCCTTGCCGCCCTCGACGGCCGGGAACGGGAAGAAGCCGAGGTCCTTCCCGAGGCCCTTGCCCGCGTCGGCCTCCACCACCGGGGCCCACTGGCCCATCAGTTCCATCGCGGCCTTGCCGTTGCCGACGGCCGCGGCCTGGCCGCTGGGGGTGGAGTAGGCGGCGCCGAGGAAGCCCTTCTGGAACGGCTGGAGGTCCACCAGCTCCTGCAGGTGCTGCCCGGCCTGGACGAACTCGTCCCCGGTGAAGTCCTTGTCGTCGTTGGCCTTCTCCAGGGCATCGGCACCGGCGGTGCGCATCGCCAGGTACGCCCAGTAGTACATCCCGGGCCACTTCTCCTTGCCCGCCAGGGCGAGGGGCGTGATCTTCGCGGCCTTCAGCGCGCGCACGGCGTCGAGGAAGCCGCTCCAGGTGGTCGGCGGCGCGGCGATGCCCGCCGCCTTGAAGTGCGCCTTGTTGTACCAGAAGCCGACCATGCCGATGTCGAACGGGATGCCGTACATCTTGTCGTCGATGAGGTACGGCTCCTTGGCGACCGGCAGCAGGCCGTCGCTCCACTCCTTCGTCCGGTCCGTGAGGTCCTCGACGAGACCGGCCTCGACCTGTTGCTCGAGGACGCCGCCGCCCCAGGTGTGGAAGATGTCGGGGAGCTTCCCGGAGGCGGTGAGCGCCGTCATCTTGGACTTGTAGGCGTCGTTCTCCAGCTGGACGATCTTCACCTTCACCTGGGGGTTCTGCGCCTCGAACTGCTTCGCGAGCGCCGCCCAGACGTCCTTCGTCGGCTGGGTGGTGGAAATGTTCCACCACTCGATCGTGGTCGTTCCCGAGGACCCTTCCTCGGAGTCGCCGCCACAGCCGCTCAGTGCCGTCATTCCCAGACCGGCCGCGGCGGAGGCCGCCATGAAGCCGCGGCGGGACAGTGCCGGGTCGCCCATCTTGCGCTCCTCGAGTGTTTTCCGAAAGTTTCGGACAGAATCCAGAAAGCTGCGTTGATGCCGCACCCTAGAGACAGCCCATAAACGGTGGCAAGCCCTTGTACCGAAGGAATCTGCGCCAGGTCCCGCTGCGGACACCGCTGAGATCATCCGAAGCAGGGGAAATGGCCGAAACATTCGACTGTCGCTGCGAACGTTCGCCGGACCCAGGGACGCGCCCCGTCCGGTCCGACGCGGCTCCCCGCGAGCCCCCTGCACGCACCGGTCATCCGCCGCCGCCTATCGTGACCGGCATGCAGTCCTACACGATCGGCCAGGCGGCGCGGCTGCTCGGCGTCAGCCCCGACACCGCCCGCCGCTGGGCCGACGCGGGCCGGATCACCACCCACCGCGACGAGGGCGGACGGCGGCTCGTCGACGGCCGCGACCTGGCCGCGTTCTCGGTCGACCTGGCCCGGTCGGCCGGCGCCGACGACGACACCGCTTACACCTCGGCCCGCAACGCCTTCCCGGGCATCGTGACCGCGATCAAGCTCGGCGACATCGCCGCCCAGGTCGAGATCCAGGCCGGCCCGCACCGGCTGGTCTCCCTGCTCACCCGCGAGGCGGTCGAGGAACTCGGCCTGGAGGTCGGGATGGAGGCGACCGCCCGCGTGAAGTCGACGAATGTGCATATCGACAAGGCGTGACCCCACCCCGGGCGGGACGCCCCGGCCCCCGTACGAACGCACATGCAAGCCCTGTGATCACAGGGGCCCGCTCATGCGATGAGACAGGAGACTCACGCCTCGCAGGTGCGGAAGTATGATCGGCGCATTCGGGGAGCCCCGACGCGCGCCCGGCGGCCGGGCCCGTCCGGCTCCCGACCGTGACCGAGGGAGCGGCCCGTGACGACCAAGTCCCCGGGGTCCGGGGCGGACACCGCGGCGGGCGGGCAGCGCCGCGAGCGCTCCCGCAGGTCCGCGCGTATCGTGCCGGTCCCCCTTCTCGTGCCCGCCCTCGTCGGCCTGGCGTTCCTGCTGCTCCCGCTGGTCGCCCTGCTGGTGCGGGCGCCCTGGCGGAGCCTGCCCGATCAGCTGACCAGCGCCGAGGTCTGGCAGGCGCTGCGGCTGTCGCTGGTGTGCGCCACCTCGGCCACCCTGCTGAGCCTGCTGATCGGCGTCCCGCTGGCCTGGCTGCTGGCGCGCACGGACTTCCCCGGCCGCGGCCTGGTGCGGGCGCTGGTGACGCTGCCGCTGGTGCTGCCCCCGGTGGTGGGCGGCGTGGCCCTGCTGCTGGCGTTCGGCCGCAACGGGGTGATCGGGCAGTGGCTCGACGCGTGGTTCGGGATCACGCTGCCGTTCACCACGACGGGCGTCGTCCTCGCGGAGACGTTCGTGGCGATGCCCTTCCTGGTCATCAGCGTGGAGGGCACCCTGCGGGCCGCCGACCCCCGGTACGAGGAGGCCGCCACGACGCTGGGCGCCTCCCGCTTCACCGCCTTCCGCCGGGTCACGCTGCCGCTGATAGCACCGGGCATCGCGGCGGGCTCCGTCCTGGCGTGGGCGCGGGCGCTGGGCGAGTTCGGGGCGACCATCACGTTCGCGGGCAACTTCCCCGGCCGGACCCAGACCATGCCGCTCGCGGTCTATCTCGCGCTGCAGACCGATCCGGCGGCGGCGATCGCCCTCAGCCTGGTGCTGCTGGCCGTCTCCATCGCCGTACTGGCCGGACTGCGTGACCGATGGATGAGGACGGCATGAAGTCACCCGAGCCCACCGCCACCCGCACCGTGCCCGGAGGCGGCCTCGACGCACGGCTCGTCGTGGACCGCGGCGACTTCCGCCTGGACGTGTCACTGACCGCCGCGCCCGGCGAGGTCCTCGCCCTGCTGGGCCCCAACGGCGCCGGCAAGACCACCGCGCTGCGCGCGCTCGCCGGCCTGCTGCCGCCCACCGGCGGTCATCTGCGTCTCGACGGCATCGCGCTGGACCGTACGCCGCCCGAGTCCCGGCCGGTGGGCGTCGTCTTCCAGGACTACCTGCTCTTCCCGCACCTGACCGCCCTCGACAACGTGGCCTTCGGCCCGCGCTGCCGGGGCGCGACCAAGGCCGAGGCCAGAGCCCTGGCCGCCGGGTGGCTGGACCGCATGGGCCTGGCCGGCCACGCCGGCGCCAAGCCCCGCCGTCTCTCCGGCGGCCAGGCGCAGCGCGTCGCCCTCGCCCGCGCCCTGGCGACCGATCCCCGGCTGCTGCTCCTCGACGAGCCGCTCGCCGCGCTGGACGCCCGCACCCGGCTCGAGGTGCGCGCCCAGCTCCGCCGTCATCTGGCCGGCTTCGAGGCCGTCGCGGTCCTGGTCACCCATGACCCGCTGGACGCCATGGTGCTGGCCGACCGGCTGGTGGTCGTCGAGCACGGCACGGTCGTCCAGGAGGGCAGCCCCGCCGACATCGCCCGCCGGCCCCGCACCGACTACATCGCGCAGCTGGTCGGCCTGAACCTCTACCGGGGGCGGGCCGAGGGCCATACCGTCCGGCTCGGCGCCGGCCCGGCCGTCACGACCACGGAGGACCTCTCCGGACCGGTCTTCGTGGCGTTCCCGCCGAGCGCCGTGACCCTGTACGGGGAGCGCCCGGCCGGCTCCAGCGCACGCAACCTGTGGCGGTGCGAGGTCGCGGGCCTGGAGACCCACGGCGACCAGATCCGCGTCGACCTGACCGGCGAACTGGCCCTCGCCGCCGACCTCACGACGGTGGCCGCGGCCGAGCTGGGCCTGCATCCGGGCGCACCGGTCTGGGCGACGGTCAAGGCGACGCAGACCCACGCATACCCGGCGTGACGGCGTCGCCGGGCTACGGTGCCTGCATGAGCCTGAGCATCCGCAACCAGCTCCCCGGCACCGTCACCGGCGTCACCCCGGGCGAGGCCATGGCGACGGTCAAGGTCCGCCTGGCCGGGGGCCAGGAGGTCACCGCGGCCATCACCCGGGAGGCCGCCGACGACCTCGGTCTGGGCACCGGGGCGGCCGTCCGCGCCCTGGTGAAGTCGACGGAGGTCTCCCTCGCCACCGGCTTGACCGACGGCCTGTCGATCCGCAACCGGCTGCCCGGCACGGTCACCCGGCTCGTGCCCGGCGAGGCGATGGCCCTCGTGCACGTCACCATGAAGGACGCCGAACTCACCGCCGTGATCACGAAGGAGGCGGCCGAGGAGCTGGGCCTCTTCGTGGGGTCCGACGTGGTCGCCCTGATCAAGGCGACCGAGGTCTCGCTCGCCACCGCATAGCGAGGGCGAAGGCCCCGCCCCCCTCTTGTCGGAAAGGGGGCGGGGCCTCCACTCGGGCCTGCCCGGTCCTCGTGACCCGCTCAGTCCTCGTAGGCGTCCAGCGGCGGGCAGGAGCACACGAGGTTCCGGTCACCGAAGGCCTGGTCGATGCGGCGCACCGGCGGCCAGTACTTGTCGGCCACCGACACCCCGGCCGGGAACACGGCCTCCTCGCGCGTGTACGCGTGGTCCCACTCGCCGCCCAGCGCACCGGCGGTGTGCGGGGCGCCGCTCAGCGGGTTGTCCTGCGCGGACCAGTCGCCGGAGCCGACCTTCTCGATCTCCGCGCGGATGGCGATCATCGCGTCGCAGAACCGGTCCAGCTCGGTCAGGTCCTCGGACTCGGTCGGCTCGATCATCAGCGTGCCGGCCACCGGGAAGGACATCGTCGGCGCGTGGAAGCCGTAGTCGATCAGCCGCTTGGCGACGTCGTCCACGCTCACACCGGTCGCCTTGGTCAGCGGACGCAGGTCGACGATGCACTCGTGCGCGACCAGCCCGGCCGGGCCGGTGTACAGCACCGGGAAGTGCGGCTCCAGGCGCTTGGCGATGTAGTTGGCGGACAGCACGGCCACCTGGGTGGCGCGCTTGAGGCCCTCGCCGCCCATGAGGCGGACGTACGACCAGGAGATCGGCAGGATGCCGGCCGAGCCCCACGGCGCCGCCGAGATCGGGCCGACACCGGTCTTCGGACCGGCCGCGGGCTGCAGCGGGTGGTTAGGCAGGTACGGCGCGAGGTGCGACCGCACGGCCACCGGGCCCACGCCGGGCCCGCCGCCGCCGTGCGGGATGCAGAAGGTCTTGTGCAGGTTCAGGTGGGAGACGTCGCCGCCGAAGTGGCCCGGCTTGGCGAGGCCGACCAGGGCGTTGAGGTTCGCACCGTCCACGTAGACCTGGCCGCCCGCGTCGTGCACCTGGGCACAGATGTCGGCGACGTGCTCCTCGAAGACGCCGTGCGTCGAGGGGTACGTGATCATCAGCACGGCCAGCTCGTCGCGGTGCTTCTCGATCTTGGCGCGCAGGTCCTCGACGTCGACCTCGCCGTCCTCGGCGGTCTTGACGACGACGACCTTCATGCCGGCCATGACGGCGCTCGCCGCGTTGGTGCCGTGCGCGGAGGACGGGATGAGGCAGACGGTGCGCTGGTCGTCGCCGTTGGCACGGTGGTAGCCGCGGACGGCGAGCAGACCGGCGAACTCGCCCTGCGAGCCGGCGTTCGGCTGGAGCGAGACCTTGTCGTACCCGGTGACCTCGGCGAGCCGCTCCTCCAGCTCACGGATGAGGGTGAGGTAGCCCTGCGCCTGCTCGGCGGGCGCGAAGGGGTGCAGCGCGCCGAACTCGGGCCAGGTGACCGGCTCCATCTCGGTGGTCGCGTTGAGCTTCATGGTGCAGGAGCCCAGCGGGATCATGCCGCGGTCCAGCGCGTAGTCGCGGTCGGCGAGGCGGCGCAGGTAGCGCAGCATCGCGGTCTCGGAGCGGTGCTGGTGGAAGACCGGGTGGGTCAGGAAGTCGTCGGTGCGCAGCAGCGCCTCGGGCAGCGTCTCCTCGGCGCTCGCGTCCAGGGCCTCGATGTCGCCCGCGACGCCGAACGCGTTCCACACGCCGCTGACCTGGGCCCGCGTGGTGGTCTCGTCGCAGGCGAACGACACGTGGTCGGCGTCGACGAGACGCAGGTTGATGCCGTTGCCGCGGGCGGCGTGCACGATCTCGCCGGCCCGGCCCGGCACCCGTGCGGTGACCGTGTCGAAGTAGGCGCCGTGGACGATCTCGACGCCGCCGGCCGCGAGGCCCGCGGCGGTGACGGAGGCGTACCGGTGGGTGCGCCGGGCGATGGCCCGCAGCCCGTCCGGCCCGTGGTACACGGCGTACATACCGGCCATGACGGCGAGCAGCACCTGCGCGGTGCAGATGTTGCTGGTCGCCTTCTCGCGGCGGATGTGCTGCTCGCGGGTCTGCAGGGCGAGGCGGTAGGCCTTGTTGCCGTCGGCGTCCACGGAGACGCCCACGAGGCGGCCGGGCAGGCTGCGCGCGAACTTCTCGTGCACGGCCATGTAGCCGGCGTGCGGCCCGCCGAAGCCCATCGGCACGCCGAAGCGCTGGGTGGTGCCGATGGCGATGTCCGCGCCGAGCGCGCCGGGCGAGGCGAGCAGCGTGAGGGCGAGCAGGTCGGCGGCGACGGTGACGAGCGCGCCGAGCTCGTGCGCCCGGTCGATGACCGGCTTGATGTCGCGGACGGCACCGGAGGCGCCCGGGTACTGGATCAGTACGCCGTTGATCTCCCGCTCGGCGACCTCGGCCGGGATGCCGTCGCTCAGATCGGCGACGACGACCTCGACGCCGGTCGGCTCGGCGCGGGTCTGGATCACGGCGATGGTCTGCGGCAGCGCGTCCGCGTCGACCAGGAAGAGGCCCTTCTTGTTCTTGCCCATGCGCCGGGACAGGGCCATCGCCTCGGCGGCGGCGGTGCCCTCGTCGAGCAGCGAGGCGCCGGAGGTCGGCAGGCCGGTGAGGTCGGCGACCATGGTCTGGAAGTTCAGCAGGGCCTCCAGACGGCCCTGGGAGATCTCCGGCTGATACGGCGTGTACGCGGTGTACCAGGCCGGGTTCTCCATGACGTTGCGCAGGATGACCGGCGGGGTGAAGGTGCCGTAGTAGCCCAGGCCGATCATGGAGTCGAGGACCTGGTTGCGGTCGGCCAGCGAGCGCAGCTCGGCCAGTACCTCGGCCTCGGAGCGGGCGCCCGGCAGGTCCAGGGCGTCGGCGTTCTTGATCACATCCGGTACCGCGGCGGCCGTCAGTTCGTCGAGCGAGCCGTAGCCGACCTGCGCGAGCATCTTGGCCTGGGCCTCGCGGTCGGGGCCGATGTGGCGCTGCTCGAAGGGTGCTGCCTGTTCGAGCTCGGAGAGCGGAATGCGATGGGCGGTCATTGCGGAGGCCTCCTGGTCTGACGACCTTCGAGGGGCACCACGGCGCGGGTGCCCGGACGGCCTCCCCCTCTGTCATCTCGACCTGAGAGCTTCACCGGGCCGCCCGAGAGCTGCCGGCTTTCACCGTCGGTGAGAGCAGGGGCCGTCGGCACCCGCTCTGCTTTCCAGAGTGACCTCGTCCGTGCGGTACGTGTGCCTGAGAGATTCCGGGGAGGATTTGCTCCTTCGGCGCCTCCGATGATGTCTGCGATGACGTCTGGAGGACTCTCCCGCACGGGGTCAGCAGCCGTTTGCCAGCCTACCAGCGAGGCGGGCGCACAGGTCTTCGAGTGACTGAGCGCACCTTCGAGTGGCCGCTCTCCCCGATGTGCCTTTTTGTAGTACTGACGGATGATTCGCCGGCTGGTTTGCGACCGGAGTGCGACCAAGTGGAGGGCCCGTGCGTACCGACATCGATCCGCGCAATCTGATAGGCCGCAAGGCGTTCGACCGTAACGGCACGAGGATCGGCACCGTGGACGAGGTCTACCTCGACGATGCCACCGGCGTCCCCGAGTGGGCCGCCATACGCACCGGCCTGTTCAGCAGGGACGCCTTCGTGCCCCTGGAGCCCAGCGAGCTGGTCGACGGCACCCTGCGCGTCCCCTTCGACCGGTCCCTGATCAAGGAGGCCCCCGACTTCGGCGTCGGCCGTCACCTCTCGCCGGAACAGGAGCTCCAGCTCTACCACCACTACGGTCTCGATGTGGCCGCCGCTCCACCGCTTCCCGACCACGACTTCGGCAAGCTGGCGGGCACGGGCAACGAGGAGAGCTGAGGCGAACGCCGGCTCAGGGCACCTCGTACACGAGACCCGCCGTCCCTGACGGCCGCGGGTCAGGGCGTCGCCGCACCCGCACTCCCCGGCTCCTGCTCCTGCTCCTGCTCCTGCTCGGCGACCCCGGCAGCCGAAGGGACGGCGGAGGCCGGGGGGACGCCCTCGGCACCCGCCGGCGGTTCCGCGACCCCCGCCCCGGCGGAGGCCGCCGGCGCCCCGCCCTCCCCGGGTCTTCGTGGCGCCTCGACCAGCGGCAGCGGATCGGCCGGCGTCAGCTGCGGGTCGTCCACCGGAAAGGTCCGCACCCGGCCCGGCCCGGAGTACGGCGTCTCGAAGCGCACCGTGACCCGCCCCAGGCCGCTGCCCTGCACCCACCCGTGCCCCAGCTCCGCGTGCCGCACGTCGTGCCCGGAGGGCCAGCGGCGCCCGACCGGACCGGGCCGGTACTCCTCGGCGGGCTCCTCGCCCGCCGGCTCCTCCGCGTGCTCCTCGGCCGGTTCCCCGGCGGCCTGCGCGAAAAGGTCCTCCTGCGTGTAGTCGGCGAGCCCGCTGACGCCGACCCCGAGCAGCCGCACACCGCCCGTGGTGTCCACCGAGTCGAGCAGCCGGGCCGCCGCCTCCCGCACCACCGCCGGGTCGTCCGTGGGTCCCCGCAGGGTCTCCGAGCGGGTCAGCGTGGAGAAGTCGTACCGCCGCACCTTGAGCACGATGGTCCGGCCGGACAGCCCCGACCCCCGCAGCCGCCGCACGCACCGGTCGGCCAGCCGCGCCACTTCCACGCCCACCCGCACCCGGTCGTGGATGTCCACGTCGTAGGTGTCCTCGACCGACACCGACTTGGTCTCCCGCTCGGCCACCACGGAACGCTCGTCGCGTGCCAGCGCCATCGCGTACAGGGCGTGTCCGTGCGCCTTGCCGAGCAGCCGCACCAGCTCGTCCTCGCCCGCCTCGGCGAGCTCCTCGACCGTGGTGATCCCGGCCCTGCGCAGATGGTCGCCCGTCGCCGGTCCCACTCCGGGGAGGATCCGGACGGACTTCGGGCCGAGCATGGCCCGCTCGGTCCCGGGCTCGATGAGCACCATCCCGTCCGGCTTGGCCTCCTCCGAGGCGATCTTGGCGAGCATCTTGGACGCGGCGAGCCCCACCGAACCCGTGAGGCCGGTGACGGCCCGGATGTCCGCGCGCAGCTTCGCTCCCGCCAGCCGCGCCGAGTCCGCGTCCCAGGCCGCCCCGCCGGCCTCCAGGTCCACGAACGCCTCGTCCAGGCTCAGCGGCTCCACCAGCGGCGACAGGGCCCGCAGCAGCCGCATCACCTGCTCGCTGATCGACCGGTACAGCTCGAAGCGCGGGACGAGATAGGCGGCGTTGGGCGCGAGCCGGCGGGCCTGGCCCATGGGCATGGCCGAGTGGACACCGAAGACCCGCGCCTCGTAGGAGGCCGTGGCGACCACGCCCCGCGGTCCGAGGCCGCCCACGACGACGGCCTTCCCGCGCAGGCTCGGCTTGGACGCCTGCTCCACCGAGGCGAAGAAGGCATCCATGTCGAGATGCAGGATCGTGGGCGCGGTTCTCACATCTCCGATGCTGCCCTACGCCACTGACAATGCGCCGCCCGTGCCCCGTGGGTCCGGTCGGTGTCTCAGACCGCCCGGTTGCGGCGCCGCGCCAGTTCGTCCGCGGGGTTGGGTCCGACCAGGGTCTCCCCCGTGTCGATCCGCTCCCCGTGCAGTTGGGACAGCGCGCTCTCGACGTCCCGCCACACCACGCCGACGGCGATGCCGAAGATGCCCTGGCCGCCCTGGAGCAGGGCGTGGACCTCGTCGGGCGAGGTGCACTCGTAGACCGTGGCGCCGTCGCTCATCAGCGTCATGCGCTCCAGGTCGCGAAAGCCGCGTTCCCTGAGGTGCTGGACGGCGGTGCGGATGTTCTGCAGCGACACCCCGGTGTCGAGGAACCGCTTGACGATCTTCAGCACGACGACGTCGCGGAAGCTGTAGAGGCGCTGGGTGCCGGACCCGTGGGCGGGCCGCACACTGGGCTCGACCAGACCCGTACGGGCCCAGTAGTCGAGCTGCCGGTAGGTGATGCCGGCGGCGGCGCAGGCCGTCGGCCCGCGGTAGCCGATCTGCTCGGACGCCATGGACGTCGCCCCTCCGCTGCTCGGCACGGCCGCCGGCCGCTGCGGAGCATGATCGGCCGCGCTGCCGTGCTGGGGGTAGCCCCCGCTCGAGCGGAACCGAGAGCCCGGGGAAGGGTGCGAGCCGCCCACCCCGAGGCCGCGTCCGGGGCCACCCCCGGCCGTACCGTCGCCGCTCATTCTCACGCCGACCTCCGTCCTTGACCTGCCTCCTCGACGGTAGGCAGTCACCAACGGTGCGTCAACGATCGCCACACTCGGCACGCCGAGTGATAATCACCCTAAGAGTGGTTTCGCGTGCCCCGTCGCGGGGAAAGGCTAGCCGAATGCGCTCGGACGGGACCGTGCGACGGCGCCTCCCGTCCCGGCCCGTGGATGTGACTACTGGTTGCTGGTGCCGAAGTCCTCGGGCGAGATCTGGTCGAGGAACTCGCGGAACTTCTCCACCTCGTCCTCCTGCTCGTCGGGAATGGCGATGCCCGCGTCGTCGAGCACCGTGTCGCTGCCGTAGATCGGCGTTCCGGTGCGCAACGCGAGCGCTATGGCGTCGGACGGCCGGGCGCTCACCTCGACGCCGCTGGCGAAGACCAGCTCGGCGTAGAAGACCCCTTCACGCAGGTCCGTGATGCGTACTTCCGTGAGCTCCTGGCCGACGGCCTCCAGCACGTCCTTGAACAGGTCGTGGGTCAGCGGCCGCGCGGGAGCCATGCCCTGCTGGGCGAAGGCGATCGCCGTCGCCTCCCCCGGCCCGATCCAGATGGGGAGGTAGCGGTCGCCTCCCACTTCGCGCAGCAGCACGATCGGTTGGTTGGAGGGCATCTCGACCCGGACACCTACGACATCGAGCTCGTTCACACAGCAACCCTAGGCCGTGCCCGGGACGTTTGGGTAGTCGGGCCGGGAACGGGTGGGCGATACGGGTTCCCGGCCGGGCCCTTTCAGGGCAGCCGCACCCCGAGGGCGGTCTGCACCAGTGCCGCGTGAAGCTTCACCGCCAGTGCGGCCAGCTCCTTGGTGCGGGCTTCGGCGTGCGCTCTGGTCTGCGGGTTGCGGTGGCGCCTGAGCGGAGCGACCACCTGGTCCACCAGCCCGGCCTCCCGGTCGGCGGCGGCCTTCATCAGCCGCAGATGCCGCGGCTCGATCCCGAACCGCCCCAGCTCGACCACGAGCGAGGCGACGGTGACCGCCTCGGCGTCGTAGACCCCGTCGGCCAGGGGAGTGACGAGCCCGTACGACTCCCACTCCGTGAGCTCCTGCTCGCCGATGCCGGCGGCGGCGAGCAGCTCGTCCCGGCCGATCCGGGCCGCCGTGGGTCCCTCGTCGGCCTCCGGCACGGCCTGCCCGTCGCGCTGCCGGCCCACGGTCGGCAGACGCACCGCCTCACCGCGCTCCATGGCGTCCAGATGCTCCCGGATCACCTTCAGCGGCAGATAGTGGTCCCTCTGCATGCGCAGCACGTGACCGAGACGCTCGACGTCGTCCGTACTGAACTTGCGGTACCCCGCCGGGGTACGCCGTGGCTCGACCAGGCCCTCCGACTCCAGGAAGCGGATCTTGGAGATGGTGATGTCGGGGAACTCGTCGCGCAGCGTGTTCAGCACCGAGCCGATGCTCATCAGCCGACTGTCCGCGGCGGCGGTGCCGGGCACGGCACCGCCGCTCGGTGTTCGAAGCATGGACCTTCCCTGGGACTCCCCCGGAACGAGTCCGGGGACGGTCAGTAGCCCCGCTGGCTCGCGTAGAAGACCAGCCGGTACTTGCCGATCTGCACCTCGTCGCCGTTCGACAGTGCGACCTGGTCGATCCGCTCGCGGTTGACGTACGTGCCGTTCAGGCTGCCGACGTCGGCCACCGTGAACGAGCCGTCCGGGCTGCGGCGGAACTCCACGTGCCGGCGCGAGACCGTCACGTCGTCCAGGAAGATGTCGCTCTGCGGGTGACGTCCGGCCGTGGTCAGCTCACCGTCCAGCAGGAAGCGGCTGCCGGAGTTCGGGCCACGGCGCACGACCAGCAGCGCCGAGCCCAGCGGCAGCGCATCCACGGCCGCCTGCGCCTCCGGGGAGAGCGCGGGCACCGCCGTCTGGCCGGTCATCTCGGCGTCGTACGCCTCCAGGCCGGAGATGGAGATCGTCGAGGTCGTCTCGGAGGCACGCTCCGGGACCGCCCCGGGACGCAGGGGGGCACCGCAGTTGGAGCAGAAGCGGCTGTTCTCCGCGTTGCGGTTGCCGCACCTCGTACACACCAGGGCCGACATGGACGGATCCTCCTGCCGCGGCTGCCCCGCCGGGGCGTTCGACGCGTACGGGCCGGGGTTGAACCCTCCACCTGCACCTGAGGCTGAGGGTTGGCCGAAACCTATGCCGCCGGACTGCGCAGGGTCAACAGACGGCGCGCCCTGGCCACCGGAAATGTCACCGCCCGGACCAGCCACCTGGTCCCGGAACATCGGGCGCTGGCCCTCTGCGTCGGGCTGGGCGCGATGGCGAGCGGTCGCGTTGTCGCTGCCCTCTCGCGCGCTCTTGCCGAACAACTTCGCAAACAACTTCACGGGCGATTCCCCTTGACCGAAACAGACCCGCCCGTGGGGCAGGACGAACCCTGACTGAACCTACTGGCCGACCCGGACACCTTTACAACGTCCGTCTCCACCGGACAGTTTCCACCACGCACCACCCAATCGGTGCGCCGACCCCCCGCAACCTCATGCCCTCGCCGGACGCCCCCCATGCACCGCCGGTTCACCGGGAGGACGACCGAGCGTAGTCAGGCCGCTTCGCCGCTCGCAAGGCGTCGACGACGATCTTGCTCGACCGCTCAACAGTAACGGTGGCCTGTTCCTTCTCCAGAGTCTGCACCACGCCCCCAGGGATGTTGAGCGCCGGTTCGAGGTCCTGCGGCTTGCCGATGACCTGGAAACGATAGGGCGCGTTGATCTTGTTCCCGTCGACGCTCACGCTCTTGTCGGCGTCGGAGAGATAGGTGCCCGCGACGACCCGGACTCCGTTGACCTGAATCGCCTCCGCCCCCGCCGCGCGCAGCTCCTGGATCGCGTCGAGCAGCATGTCCGCCTCGACCGTCCCCTTCGTGTCCTCGATCGTCATCGTGATGCCCGGTCCCTGCGCGGCCACCGTGCCCGCCAGGATGCCGAGTTGCCGCTCCTTCTCCAGCGTCTGCTTGCGGGCCTCCTCGGCCTGGTCGGAGCTGTTCTCCAGCTCGTCGCGCTGCTTCTCGAGGCCCTGCTTCTCGTCTTCAAGACGCTGAGTACGGTCGTCCAGTTCATCGAGGATGCGGACGAGATCCTCCTGCCGGGCGCCGCGCAGCGCGCTGTCGCTGTCGCTGTTCGACGCGACCTGGACGGCGAGGCCGAAACCCAGGCCGAACAGCAGCAGCGCGACGATGAGTTGTGCCCGGGTGACGCGCGGTGGCCACAGCCCCTTCACCAGCCGCTGCCGACCGGTGAGCCCGTTTCCCGGTTGCGTCCGCTCCGCCTGGGACGCGTCCGCGGCGGACGGGTGGGCCGGCGGCACCTCCTCGGGCAGTTCCCTGCGCAGCCTGTTCGCGGACTGCTCCTCGTGGTCGCTCATCGGCCTCACGCCCGGAACACGTGCCGGCGGATGGCCGCGGCATTGGAGAAGATGCGGATGCCGAGGACGACGACGACACCGGTGGACAGCTGGGCGCCCACGCCCAGCTTGTCGCCGAGGAACACGATCAGTGCGGCCACGACGACGTTCGACAGGAACGACACCACGAAGACCTTGTCGTCGAAGATGCCGTCGAGCATGGCGCGCAGCCCGCCGAAGACGGCGTCGAGCGCCGCCACGACGGCGATCGGCAGATACGGCTCGACGGCCGCCGGCACCTCGGGCCGGACCAGGATTCCGGCCACGACTCCCACGACGAGGCCCAGTACGGCGATCACGATGTGCCCTTCTCGGATATCGGTTGTGCGGTTCGTACGATCACACTCGGTGCGGCCGGAACCCGGAGGTCGTCCTCCGTGGAGAGGGCGGTCCGGATGCCGTAGCTCTCTTGCAGGGCGTGCAGATACAGCCCGTCCGCGCTGTCCTGGAACCTGCTGCCGAGCTGCTTGCCGTCCCCCACCGCGAGCACCGTGTACGGCGGCACGAGCGGCCTGTTGTCGACCAGTATCGCGTCCCCCGCGGCACGGATCGCCGACAGCGCGGTCAGCCGCTGCCCGTTGATGGAGACCGCCTCGGCCCCCGACTCCCACAGCCCGTTGACCACGCGCTGCATGTCCCGGTCACGCACCCGGCCGGTGTCGGAGAAGCCGGAGGTGCCGCGCGGCCGGCCGTCGCTGCCGGTGCCGGCGTCCTTGGCGTCGTCCACCACGAGCTTCACGCCGGGTCCGTGCACCTCGACGGCCCCGGCCAGCACGCCCACCAGGTCGGCCCGCTCACCGTCGCCGCTCTGGTCCAGCGCCTCGCGCTGTCGCGCGCTCACCTCGTCGCGGAGTTCGTCGACGCTCTTCTCGAGCTTGTCGGCCGCCGAGGTCTCGTCCTCGATGCGGTCGATCAGCTCCTCGCGCTCCTTGGCGACGACGGGCGCCGCGACGCGTGCCTGCGCCGCTCCGACCGTGACCACGAGGGCGGCGAGCACCAGTCCCGCCGCCAGGGCGAGCTTGGCGCGCAGGGTGCGGGGCATCCCACCGGCGCCCTCGGCCTTCTTCCGCGCGGCGGCCTCGGCGTAACCGTCGTCGAGGCTGTGGTCCATCACGTTGGTGAGCAACGACATGGACGCGTCCGGGCGTGCGGGCCGCGTGGACGTGCTCCGAACGGGGGGTTGCTGCGGCATGCCGCACATCGTCGCACGCCCCGGCCGCTACCTCCGAACGGCCCCACCGGCGTGCCGGACAGGCCCCCTTGGGGGCACTTGTCCGGCACGCGCGCGTGCGGTGTGTTTTACCGGCCCGCGCTGTCCACCACGGCGGACCACTCGTCGAGCAGGGCCTGCGCGGAGGCGTCGTCGGGTCCTTCGGCCCACAGGTGGGTGACGGCTTCGGCCGGGTCGGGAAGCACCATCACCCAGCGCCCGTCGGTCTCCACCACGCGCACGCCGTCGGTGGTGTCCACGAAGCGGTCTCCGGCCGCTTCGACGACCCGCCGCATCACCAGTCCCTTGACGGCCCACGGGGTGGCCAGGTCCCGCTTGAGGACGTGCGCCCGCGGAATCCGCGCGTCGATCTGGCTGAGCGTGAGCTGCGTCCGCGCCACCAGTCCGATGAGCCGCACGAACGCCGCCGTGCCGTCGTAGACGCTGCTGAACTCCGGGACGATGAAACCGCCCTTGCCGTCACCGCCGAAGATCGTGCCTTCCTCACCGCCGACCCGGGTGAGGTCGTCCGGCGAGGTCGTCGTCCACTCGACCTGGGTGCCGTGGTACGCCGCCACCTGCTCGGCGATCCGGGTGGTCGTCACCGGCAGCGCGACCCGCCCGCTGCGCCGCTCGGCCGCGATGAGGTCGAGCATGACCAGCAGTGCCCGGTCGTCCTCGATGATGCGGCCCTTCTCGTCCACGAGCGACAGCCGCTCGCCGACCGGGTCGAAGCGCACGCCGAACGCGGCCCGCGAGGACGCCACGATCTCCCCGAGGCGTACCAGGCCCGACCGCCGCATGTCCGCCGACTCTGTCGGCCTGGACTCGTCGAGACCGGGGTTGATGGTCAGCGAGTCGACGCCGAGCTTCCCGAGCAGGCTGGGCAGGACGAGCCCCGAACTTCCGTTGGAGGCGTCCACGACAACCTTGAGCCCGGACTCGGCGATCCCGGTGGTGTCGACGTTCCGCAACAGCGACCCGGTGTACGAGTCGAAGACGCTGGACGGGAAGTGCAGGTCTCCGATCTCGCCGGGGAACGCGCGCCGGTACTCCTGCCGCGCGAACACCCGGTCCAGCTTCCGCTGACTGCCCTGTGAGAGGTCGGCGCCCTGCCCGTCGAAGAACATGATGTCCACCGAGTCGGGCACCCCGGGCGTGGTCCGGATCATGATGCCGCCGGCGCTGCCGCGCGCGGTCTGCTGCCGTGCCACGGGCAGCGGCACGTTCTCCAGGTCGCGTACGTCGATGGCGCTGGCCTGCAGCGCGGAGATCACCGCCCGCTTCAGCGCGCGGGCGCCGCGGGAGTGGTCGCGGGCCGTGGTGACGGTGGAGCCCTTCTTCAGCGTGGTCGCGTAGGCACCGGCCAACCGCACGGCCAGCTCCGGTGTGATCTCCACGTTGAGGATGCCGGACACCCCGCGGGCACCGAAGAGGTGGGCCTGTCCTCTCGACTCCCAGATGACGGAGGTGTTGACGAAGGCACCGGCCTCGATCGTCTTGAACGGGTACACCCGCACATTGCCCTGGACGATCGATTCTTCACCGACCAGGCACTCGTCGCCGATGACCGCGCCGTCCTCGATCCGCGCGGCGCGCATGATGTCGGTGTTCTTGCCGACGACGCAGCCCCGCAGATTGCTGTGCGGCCCGACGTACACGTTGTCGTGGACGACGGCCTTGTGCAGGAAAGCGCCGCTCTTGACGACGACGTTGGATCCCACGACGGTGTGTTCACGGATCTCGGCGCCGGCTTCGACCTTGGCGTAGTCGCCGATGTAGAGCGGTCCGCGCAGCACGGCGTCGGGGTGCACCTCGGCGCCCTCCGCGACCCACACGCCGGGAGAGATCTCGAATCCGTCGATGTCGACGTCGACCTTGCCTTCGAGGACGTCGGCCTGGGCCTTGACGTAGCTCTCGTGCGTGCCGACGTCCTCCCAGTAGCCTTCGGCGACATAGCCGTAGACCGGCTTGCCTTCCTTCATCAGCTGCGGAAAGACGTCGCCGGACCAGTCGACGGGCACATCGGGGTCGACGTAGTCGAAGACCTCGGGCTCCATGACGTAGATGCCGGTGTTCACGGTGTCCGAGAAGACCTGGCCCCAGGTCGGCTTCTCGAGGAAGCGCTCGACCTTGCCCTCTTCGTCGACGATGGTGATGCCGAATTCCAGGGGGTTGGGCACGCGTGTCAGACACACGGTGACGAGCGCGCCCTTTTCCTTGTGGAAGTTGATCAGGTCGGTGAGGTCGAAGTCGGTCAGGGCGTCGCCGGAAATGACGAGGAAGGCATCGTCCTTCAACGCCTCCTCGGCGTTCTTCACGCTTCCGGCAGTACCGAGTGGCTTCTCCTCATTGGCATAGGTGAGCTCCATTCCGAGCTCCTCACCGTCACCGAAGTAGTTCTTGACCAGGGAAGCCAGGAACTGCACGGTGACGACGGTCTCGTTGAGCCCATGCCTTTTGAGCAGCCTCAGAACGTGCTCCATGATCGGCCGGTTGGCCACCGGCAGGAGCGGCTTGGGCATGCTCGAGGTCATCGGGCGAAGGCGCGTGCCTTCGCCTCCGGCCATCACGACGGCCTTCATGTCGGAAGCGTCCTCCTCTAAGAGACGACGGTTAAGCCGACTTCACCCGTCCAGGGTCGCGCACTTTTGCAGCGCGGGCCATCCGGCCGGAGCGGCCGTGCAAAGGGCGAGTTCAATCGGCCATGGTGTCCGCACGGACCAAGCGGCGCACCTGAACCACGTAGAGAACACCTGCCCACCAGTAGAGGGTTGTACCCCATCCTGCGAACGCCCATCCGAAAACTGCGGCCAGTGACGCGATCCACCCGCTGCCGTCGCTGAGCAGCAGCAGAGGGAAGGCGTACATGAGGTTGAACGTGGCGGCCTTCCCCAGGAAGTTCACCTGCGGCGGCGGATAGCCGTGGCGCCGGAGGATGCCCACCATCACCAGCAGGACCGTTTCACGAGCGAGCAGTACAAGGGTCAACCAGAGCGGAAGGATCTCCCGCCAGGTGAGGCCGACCAGGGTCGACAGAATGTAGAGCCGGTCGGCCGCGGGATCCAGGAGCCGACCCAGGCTGCTGATCTGGTTCCAACGCCGCGCGAGCTTTCCGTCCAGGTAGTCACTGACTCCGCTGAGGGCCAGCACCAACAGCGCCCAGCCGTCGCTCTGCGGCCCGCCGAACTCGGGACGCAGGATCAGCCACAGGAAGAGGGGCACGCCGGCGAGGCGCGCCATGCTGAGGATGTTCGGGATGGTGAGGACCCGGTCAGTCTGCACGCGGGTCTCCTGGACCTCCACGCGGGGGCCTCCTGGAAGAAACGAGCCAATGATGCTCCCCGACCCTACCTCAACACAAAAAAGCTCTGGCTCCTGGGCTGCATGCCCAGGAGCCAGAGCTCTAAAAGGAGTTCGGCGGCGTCCTACTCTCCCACAGGGTCCCCCCTGCAGTACCATCGGCGCTGAAAGGCTTAGCTTCCGGGTTCGGAATGTAACCGGGCGTTT